>JACQGJ010000653.1 GCA_016199605.1 Armatimonadota bacterium
CTCGAGGCTTACGCTCTCAGCGATGACCCCGACTGGACACCGGTTACGACCGAGCTCCCCAGGACGGCTGAAGGGAGACGCCTCCTGCTGATACAGGCCGAGAACTTCACCCGGTTCAATGGTAAGCAACTCTCAACAAGTGGAACCGGACATGGCTCGAAGACGGAGTTCCACTACAAGCCTGGGACGTTCAAGCCCTCATGGGCGAAGGCGACAGACGCAGAGGTCCATGTCTTCCAGTCCGGAGACTGCCGGGCCTTCAAAGAGATCGTCTCCCTCGCGGGAGTGGATGAGAAGACCTGCACCGTCAGGATGACCGGCAAGGAATGCACCTCTTTCATCTACCCCGGCGATCGCTACTTCGCTGAGAACCTTTTTGAGGAGTTGGATAGTCCCGGAGAGTGGTATCTCAACACGCAGACCGGCGTTCTCTACTATCGCCCGAAGCAGGGCTTTTCGGGGACGTCGGAGATTGTTGCGCCGGTGCTCGGCCGTCTCTTCGAATTGGCAGGCGACGTGACAAGAGACAAGTCGGTGAGTTACCTGACTCTCTCGGGGTTGACGATTCGTGACACCGACTACTCGCCCGAGGATAGCTGCAGCGGGTACGGCATGGGGCATGAAGGCGTCGTCCACCTCAGGGACGCAACGCACTGCAGGATCAGCGACTGCACCTTCCACAACACGGGCAGGCACGCGGTGTGCGTGGACGGAGGAGGAGACAACACCCTCAATGGCAGCGACATTTCCGACAGTGCCCAGGGTGGAATCCTGCTGCTCAGCAGCGCGCGCAACTCGGTTTCCGACAATCACATCCACCACCTCGGCGCCGTCTACAAGCACGTCGGAGGGGTCGTCATCGAGGGTAAGGGAGCGGACGACAATACCGTGTCCCACAACGACATTCACGACTCGTCGCGTTACGGCATCTCGATCAAGAACGGGGGGCTTCGTAACGTCATTGAGTTCAATCGTGTCCTGAATACGAACCTGGAAACCTTCGACACCGGCGGGATCGAGGTCACCCAGCACGACAAAGAACTCCGCAGTGCCAGCATCATTCGGAACAACATCGTCGGCGATACGATTGGCTACTCAACACAGGAAGACGGTAAGCCTGTATATCTGTCGTGGGGGATCTACCTCGACTCTTATGCCGGGGGCTACACGGTGACCAACAACATCGTCTACCGGAGCAACAACGGAGGCATCATGCTCCAGGGCGGGAAGGACAACCTCATCACCAACAACATCTTCGTTGACGGCGCGATGTGTCAGGGCTTCATCTCGAACTTCGACAATAACTCCACCGGACAGGTGATGGAGCGGAACATCTTCTACTGGACCAACCCGGATGCCATCCTCTTCGCCGCCGGTTCACTCAACCAGGAGATCATTCGTGTTGACAACAACCTCTACTACGTCTCTGGAGGCACGGACCCAAGGGTCGGCTGGGGCGGCGGGTTGACGTTTGGTGATTGGCAGAAGCAAGGCTTCGATACTCACTCGTTGATCGCCGATCCGCTTTTCGTGGATCTTGCGAAGGATGATTACTCCCTCAAACCCAATTCGCCGGCGCTCGAGCTGGGGTTTGAGGCGATTGATATCAGCCAGGTTGGACCCAGGCGGAGATGAGACGAAGAGGCACGCAAGACGGGAGCTTCAGGTAACACTCTCCTTCGACCGAGTCAGCCGGCGGCGAATCAACCCGCCACCCCACGAGGCTACTCTCACCACGGTCCCTTTTCCGGACGATACTTCATGATGACCTCGTTGATCGTTGGCAGGATCGAATAGAGTTCCGGGCGACGACGGGACAGAATCATGTCTCGCCAGCCAGGTCGCTGCTCCGGAAGGTCGCCGGTGAAATAGGAGGGGATGTTATCTGCACCGGGGGTGGGTTGCTCCGCCTTGCGGCCCGCGTAGAAGACCTTCGTATCATCGAAGTTGATGTCGGTGTAAACGACGCCTTCCTGCTGGAAGTGGGAAGCTGCCATCACGTAGCCATAGGGATCGACGATAAGACTTCGGAGGCCCGGGTCGGAAGTGTTCCAGTGCGCGCAGGCAACCCACACGCCGTTCTCGCAGGCGCGGGCGCGCAGCATCAACTCGTTGTTCTCTCCGTCGGCCCCCCAGTGCTGGCTGGGATCAAGAATCAGCTCCGCTCCCTTGACCGTCAGCACCCGGTCAATCTCACCAGTGTAAAGGTCGCCGCAAGTATGGAGGCCGAGGCGGGCGAAGTCTGTGTCAAACACCTTGATCTCGGGGAAGCCTTTCGTCCAGTAGATGGGTTCCTGAAAGACCTCCTTCCCTTCCCGATCCCACACCCGAGCAATACTGATCTGGTCCTCATCGCCGACGCCGCCGATGACGATGTAGCAGTTCATCTCCCTGGCGCGCTCCCCGACCATTTTCGCGACTTTCTGCGTCGTCTCACTGGTGATCTTCGCGCTCATTTCTGATAGAAGGATCAGGTCGGGCTTTAGTGGAGCAGCCTGGTCGAGGACGTGGAGCATGACCTCCGGAATGCCACTGTCACTCCAGGTGTCCTTCCCCCAGAAGTAGCCAACAGCGATGCGCGCCGTGCGCTTGGCGTAGCTGGGTCGCCGCAGCGGCCGGTAAGGCTCGGTGAGAGGCTGAAAGGCTTTCCGGTCACCGAGACAGTTGCAGAAGAAGATATTCTCCGCTTCATAGAACGGCGCGTAGACCTCCTTCTTTCGTTGGTCAAGATCGACCACGGCGGTCGCAACTCCCGCGTCATGGCCCGTGTCGGCGACAGGCGTGCCGACGCGATTGAGGATCATGCTCCGTCCCCAGGTCGCTCCCTGCATGCCCATCTCGTATCGATTGGTGATGTAGGTGCGAGGATCGGCATACATGGCCACGATCGCGTGGGCGTGGGTGTCGAGACATCGAGCTTTCAATAACGCCGGCCATTCCCAGTATTGCCGGAATCGTTCGGGAGCGGTCTGTATCGCCAGTATCTGAGCGCCTTTCATCTTCTGCACCCAGTAGACTTCGGGGAAGTAAAGGTCCGTCGTCAGGCTGAGTCCGATCGTGCCAAAGTCTGTCCTGAACACTGGCAAGTCCCCGCCCAATTCGATTCCATCGTCCTCCGGGAGAGCATGGGTCTTGCGATACCTGCCGGCCACGGTCCCCTCTCGACTGAGGAGAAGGGAAGTATGGGATCTCCTCCCATCTTTTCTGTCCTCCACCATCCCGACGATCAGGTACGTTCTGTACCGCTTTGCCAGTTCGGCAAAGGCAGCGAGGTCATCGCCTTCGTGACCTTCCCGATACGAAAGGAACGGAAGGAAAGGCGTCACCACAAGGTCGTGCTTGCGCGAGGAACAGGCTTTACGC
>JACQGJ010000659.1 GCA_016199605.1 Armatimonadota bacterium
CTGACGCCTCCCTCCGTCACCTCAACGCAGTCTCACCTCACCCCCCACCGTGACAAGGTAACGGTCAACGCCTCGGTGCGCGATGCCTCCGGGGTCAGATCCGTTGATCTTCTCTACCGGCCCATGCCCTCCTTCTACGCATGGCAATCTGTCCCCATGCGGAAAGTCGGGACGGACCGATACAAGGCCGCGGCGCCTCTCACGCCCGAAGGTCTCCTCTACCGGATCGTTGCCGTGGACAAGAAGGGGGTCTCTGCTCAGTGGCCTTCGTTCCTCAAAGAGACGCCGTACCGGTGCATCGCGCCGTGGGAGCCTTCGTGGGTGACACACCGGTCCGTCGCACTGCGGGAGGGGACACCGACCTATGCGCCTCGCATTGGCGAGAAGGTCTTCGCTGATGGCGAGGGGGTCATCAAAGCGATCCCTGAGGAGTTGACCGGTTTGACCGGTGTCCGCTACCCGGAGAGGGCGCTCGTGCGTGCTCAGGCTCACGGCTATGGCGGCTTCCCGATTCCCTTCAAGGTCTTGAAGGAGACACGGCTCTTCTTGGCTTTTCGTGGCGATCCCTTCCCCGGTTACGGCCGGTACGCTCCCAAAGCTCTGACCGTGGGTGACAAGCAGTACGACATTTTTGCCCGGGACTTCACGCTGGGTGAGCACCTCCTCGTGTTTCCCCGTGGCCCCATCGGGATTGTGCTGGGATTCAAGGAACGAACTCCGAAGGACAAACCCCTTGAGGTTCCCTCTGTCCGCCTCGGAGGCAAGCTGGTTTGGGAAGTGCTCAAGCGTGACTTCGTGACTACCTCCACGGACTTTGAGTTCTACATGCCGAAAGTAGGCGCCCTCGTTTATACCGACCGTCAATACGCCATCGAACGGATACCTGAGGAACTGCAGCAGTGCCTCGGTCTTCGGTTTTCCAATGACCGCGCCAAGCAAGGAAACATGAGCGTGCCTTTCAAGCTTGAAAAGCCTGCCATGCTTTACGTCGTGTTCGGAAACGCGGACGAGGGAGCGTGGCAACGACCGCCCCGGGATTGGAAACTCTATGCGAAGGACGCCTACCGGCACGGTCCGACCGACACCCTGCAGCGCAGTATCTACTGCAAGAACAATCCTGCCGGCGACGGGGTGCTCACGCTGGAAAGCGGAACGGGAGTGATCCTGGGGTTCAAGTGAGTGCTCCTCGAGCACCGGAATGCTGGAGTGGTGGGACAGACTCCAAAACTCAAAAACTCCATTACTCCACTACCCCATACTTCCACAGGAGGTGTAGATGCACGGTATGACAACTCTCGACCTCATCGTCGTTCTGATCTACCTGGGTGGTATCGCCTGGCTGGGGATCGCGCAGGCGGGTCGCATCAAGAGCGCGGGGGACTACTTCGCAGGCGGCCGCAAGTTCAACAAATGGCTGATGATGATGCACTCTCTGGGGACGGGAACCCATGCCGATGATCCGGTGGGCGTCGCGGGAGCGGCTTATGAGCGAGGCATCTCAGGAATCTGGTACACCTACATCTACCTCTTCTGCACGCCCTTCTACTGGATCATCGCCCCGATCTTCCGTCGCAGTCGCTACCTTACGACTGCCGACTTTTTTGAAGACCGGTTCAGCCGCGGGCTGGGGTTGCTCTACTCTGTTATGGGAGTCCTGATCTTCTCGGTGAACACCGGCACGATGCTGAAAGGCACGGGCGCCATCGCCACCTCCGTCACCCACGGAAAGATGCCGGAGTGGGTGGCGATGCTGGGAATGACCGCTGTCTTTGTGGTTTACGGTACGGCGGGGGGTCTTATCGCCACGATCGTGACCGAGAGTGTGCAGGGCCTGCTGATCGTCGTGATGTCCCTCATGCTCGTGCCCTATGGGCTGGCAGCCGTCGGAGGGTTTCATGGATTGCACTCCACTCTCTCTCCAGACAAGTTCAGCCTCGCAGCCCCGGAGGAGCTGACTCTGCCCTGGATCATTGCTTCCTCGATCGCCATGCTCATTGGCATCGTCGCCCAGCCGCACACGATGGAGGTCTGCGCCTCTGGGAAGACCGAATGGGAAGGACGCGTCGGCTTCACATACGGCAGTTTCATCAAACGGTTCTGTGCGATGGGTTGGGCGATGACCGGACTGATCGTCCTGGGCATGGTCGCTTCAAAGAAGCTGGGCGCTCCACTGGATCACCGGGAGGCTGCGTTCGGCACGGCGGTCCGGGAATTGCTGCCGCCCGGAATGACAGGTCTCATGTTCGCCGCTATCCTCGCCGCTCAGATGTCGACGCTCAGCGCGTTCATGGTTGCTGGCTCGGCCTTGCTGGCACGCAACATCTACACTCGCTACATAGCGCCCCAGGCGAGCGATGAGGACACCCTTCGGGTCGCGCGGTTCGCGGGCCTCATCGTGGTCGCGCTGGGAGTTGCCTTCGCCTTCATGGTGGAAGGGGTGGCAGAGGCCTTGACCTATTTCTGGGCGTTGAACAGTCTGTTGGGGCTGTGTATCTGGTTTGCCGTCCTGTGGCGACGGACGAACGCTATGGGGGCGTGGCTGTCCTTCGGAACCATGGCGTTGATCTGGCTGGCCTTGGGTCCTATCGGAGCCAAAATCGCGCCCATGCTACCCGGTATTGGCTGGCTTGGAAAATACGGGGACAAGAAGCTGCTCCACCTGCTGCTGCTCTCCTATCTGCCAGCCGGAGCGGCTGCCATCCTCGTCGGCAGCCTGTTTTCGCGCACGGGTCGTGATGTAGTACGTGGATTGACTATCCTGGGAGTGATCGCGGTGGCATGGTCGTCGCTGTTCTTCCGTTTCTACTGCCGTGGAGTCGGTTCGGGGGCATGGGCGCCACTGTGTGACGCTGTACCAACCTCGATCTCGCTCGCGCTTGTCGCCGCTCTGGTCTCGGCAGTGATCGGTCGTCTATGCCGCCGACCCACCGATGAGGCGCGCCTCGACCGGTTCTACCGGCTCCTCCAAACACCGGTAGGTCGTGAGGGGGATCTGGGAACTGCAGGAGTGGAGGTCGTTTACGCCGGAGAGAGCACTGGCCATCCCTGGGAATTGCGGTATCCCCGGCTCGTCAACTGGGGAGGGTTCGCAGTGGGGATGGTGTTCTCGTTCGCCATTCTGGCCATGCTATGGCTGTTGGCGCGATGGGGTGGATGATCTTCTCCCCGCGCGTGGTGATGAACACAAGACCTGCCTGCCAGGCAGAGAGAAGGACACGATGATAAGCAGAAAAACAGTCACACTCATTCTTGCCTTCGTGTGGAGCGCGGGCCTCTCGCAGGCCGCTCCTGTGACGGTCGTTCGTCCCGTCGGCCGACCTCCGCTGGATTTCGCCGCGCAGGAGGTCGCGAGAGCCTTGGAGTCGACCGGCGCGGAAGCCCTCGTCACCGCGGACCCACCCAAGGCGGGACCTTCGGTCCTTCTCAAAGTGGTTCCCGGCGCTGCTGAGAGCTTCGTCCTTCGCGTTCGTGGCCAGCGCATCGAAGTCTCCGGGGGGGACGTGCGTGGCGCGATGTATGGCGGGCTTGAGGTTGCCGAACAGATTCGATTGGGAGGTGGCCTCAAGGCAGTCGGGTCAAAGTCTGCGAAACCCCACCTGCCGGTCCGCGCCTTCAAGTTCAACATCCCTCTCCCAGGTGTTGGCTACGCGGGAGCGGAGTCGCTGAAGTACAACCAGTGGTTCTACGATCTCGATTACTGGCGCAAGTTCATCGAGATGATGGCCCACAGCCGCTACAATGCGTTGTCGTTCTGGAGCGCACATCCCTTCGACCGGATGCTGAAGCTTGGCAAATACCCGGAGGCCACCGACCTTCCACCTGAGGAACTCAAGCGCAACCAGGAGTTCTTTCACCGGCTGTTCCTTCTCGCCCAGGAGCACGGGGTGGACACGTACCTCATCACCTGGAACATCCATGTCTCGGCGGCTTTTGCGAAGGCCCATAACCTTCCATCCTCAGGTTTTAATTCCGACCTGGTGAGGTCCTACCAGAAAGAGTGCATCCGGGAAGTGCTGACCCAGTATCCGGAACTTACCGGACTCGGGACCTGCCCCGGTGAGTCGATGGGGCCCTTGAACGTCGTTCAGCGAGAGAACTGGATCCGCGAGACTTACCTGCGAGGTATCGAGGAGTCGGGGCGCACCGTGCCCTTCATCCTTCGCTACTGGGGAGGTGAGCCGAAAGCGACCTCCGACATGTTGGCTGCCGCCCAATATCCCGGCCCGGTCTATCTCGACATCAAGTTCAACGGCGAGCACATGTATTCTTCCCCTCGTTCCCACTTGCAGAACAAACTGTGGCTGACCCAGGAGCCCAAACACTACAAGCTCCTGTGGCACCTTCGGAACGACGACCTGTTTACCTTGCGCTGGGGTGACCCCGATTTCGTGCGCGATACCGTCCGAAATTGCGGAGGGAGGGATTCCGCCGGGTTCGTGATGGGGTCGGAGATTGAGATTCCGGGCGCGGATCGAATCCATACTGAGCAAGCCGCGCGACATAAGAGTTGGGAATACGAATTCGAGAAGCAATGGTTCCGCTTCCTTCTGTGGGGACGGCTGGGATACGCACCCGACGAGCCGAAGTCCTTGTGGGTCGCCCATTACGGTGACCGGTTTGGACGTAAAGCGGGTCAGGAGGTCTACAAGGCGGTCAGACTCGCCAGTAAGATCCTGCCGACTGTCACAGCGTTCCACTGGAACTACATGAATGGCGACTGGTATCCGGAGGGATGCGTGGGGTCCTGGAATACCTCAGCCGAGATGCCGCGACCGAACTACCGAGACCGGGAGATGTTCCACAGTGTGGAGGAGTTCCTCTGGAACAACACGATCGATGCCTCGATGGAGGACATCCCCACTTACGTTCTCCGCACGATCGGAGGACGGTCGCCTCGATCACGCGGGGCGGGGGACGGACTCGGTGCCGTTTCCGCTCTCACTCCCCCCGAGATCGCTCGTCAGTTAGGAGGGCGGGCGAGAGCGGTGTTGCGCGCCTTGCCAACTTGCAGCACCGCGGTCACCAGGAACAGAAGTGAGTGGGAATGCTCGCGGCTCGACCTTGAGGCCCTGAGTGCCTTGGGGCAGTACTACGAGCAGAAGATCGAGTCCGCGGTCGCGCTGGGTAGATTCCTGATGACTGGCGACGAGAGCGAGCGAGCTGCATCCCTCCGTCACCTCAAAACTGCAGCCCGTGTTTGGAGGCAACTTTCGGACCTCGGTGACCAACACTACAGGCAACACGAGGTCTGGCTCTTCGGGGACTTCTCGTGGGGGAAATACCAATCCGCGGTGGAGCGTGACCTTGAGCTTGTCCGGCGCGCGGTTGCGCTGCCGCGAAGTGAGAAGACGTGGGAGACGTGGTGTGAGCTGCAGTCTCCAGGCGGCGAGTCGAGAGTCGTGGGCCCAAGTGTCAGGGTCCATCGAGCTGTGGTGCGTAGCGTTCTGTTTGATGAAAAGTCCAAACCGGAGGTCAAAGACTGGCTGCACTACCTGAACCAGTTGTCGGCCCCGTCCGAGTTGGTCGTGCCCGCGCGGTCTGGGAAGCCGAACACGTATATCGCAACGACGAAGTTGCTCTCAACCACTCCGGCACAATGGGAGTTCCGCGTCACCGAGCCGGAAACCGCACGGGGGGCAGGCGCAGCCACATTCCGCCTCGATGGGGAAACGATCCAGACCGCGGCGACTTCGCGAGACGGATCTCTTTCCTTCGAGGCCTCTCTCCGCGCGGGAGAGAACGAAGTCCGTGTTTCCATGCCCCTGGCCGCTGCGACAAGGAAACTGAGCATCACCGCTGAACCCCTGCCCTGGCGCGAGGCGGTCGCGCAACTCAAAGCCTCCGAAGCTCAGCAACTCGTTGCACCGATGCAGGCAGAGCCGGACTCCTCCTGTGGCAATGGAAAGGCACTTTTCACTCCCAGGGGCGTCGGGCGCGGGTTCAATCTGAAGACGGGCGAGCCGATCGACAACGGGCGCGCCGAGTTCAGTGTCGCCCTTCCCGAAGCAGGCGAGTACGTTGTCATCGCGCGCTGCTACTGGCCTGATGGCGCGGCCAATTCCTTCTACGTGTTCTTCGACGAGGGGTCACCCCAAGTGCTGGGGAATGAGGACGTGTTCGATCGCTGGCATTGGGTCACCTCTCCTGTTTTCAACCTGTCGGCCGGAGCGCATCGACTGGTCGTGCGCAATCGGGAGGACGGCGCACGGATGGATCGAATCGTCCTCGCAACGAAAGAGGCTGCCAACATGACTCTCGTCACCCCGCCATCGCTCCAATCTGCTGAGGTGCTCACAGCCTCTGAACGGGAGCAGTTCGTCCAGCGTTACTTCACCTGGCTCACTCAACCGAAGCCTCTGAGCCGCTTCCGCACCAAAGAAGAGTGGTTGAGCTATCGCGCCAGCCTTCGCGAAAAGATCCTTCAATCCCTCGGACTTTGGCCCTTGCCGGAACGCGTCCCCTTGAGTCCCCAGGTCACCGGACGCCTGGACCATGAGGACTACTCGGTGGAGCGGGTCCTCTATCAGGTTTTCCCGAAAGTCTACGCCAGCGGGTATCTGTACGTGCCGAAGGACAGGCGGGAGGGACGGCTTCCGGCTATCCTCAACCCGCACGGACATTGGCCCCAGGGAGCCGTCGATCCGGTCGTGCAGACGCGGTGCATCGCCCTGGCAAAGAAGGGCTACGTGGCCTTCTGCCCGGACTCAACCCACGTGGTTGACCTTCCCTTCGGTCTTTGTCCCATCGGGCAGATGACCTGGAACAACCTCCGAGCGTTGGACTATCTCGAGTCCCTGCCCTTCGTTGATTCCAGCCGGATTGGCTGCACCGGCGCTTCGGGGGGCGGACAGCAAACGATGTATCTTGCGGCGGTGGACGAGAGGATCAAGGTCCCCGTTCCGGTTGTCATGATCTCCTATTTCCGGCGCATCCTCTTTTCTACTGAGGACGCACATTGTTTCTGCAATCACGTTCCCGGCATCGCCGCGGCCACGGACGAGACGGAAATGGTCGCCATGTTTGCTCCACGTCCCACACGCTTCATCTGCGCCACCGGCGACTGGACGAAGCAGTTCCCGAAAGAGGAGTTCCCGGAGATTCGCCACATCTTCGACATGGTCGCCGGGGACGTGGATTGTGTTCAGTTCAACAAGAACCACAACTATGATCAGGACAGCCGTGAGCAAATGTACGCCTGGATGAACAAATACCTCAAGAGCGACCCAGACCCCGATCATGCGAAAGAGCCACCCATCACCGCGGAGAATCCTGAGACGCTCAAGGCTTTGAGCAAACCGGTCCGCGACGGCTCCGGTCTCGAAGGCGCTTCCGCCTTCTACCGGGAGAAGTTCCTCTTCCACGCGCCGCAACCGCGGAACCGGAGCGAATGGGGAGGCTACCTGAAAGACTTGAGGTCCCATCTGGGCGACCTTCTGGGGGAGGGTGTGCCCGAGTGCCCCTTAAGCCCTCAACTTCGCGGTACGGTTGAGATTCAAGGACTCAAGGCTGAGCAGCTTCTCCTGAGCACGGAACCCGCCGTGACGATACCGGCATGGTTGTTCGTCCCACAGCAGAGGGCAACTCGATCTCCTGCGGTCGTAGTGATCCACCCGGGGGGAAAACAGACTTTGCTCCGGGATAGAGCATTGCTGGTGCGCGCGTTGCTGGATCGTGGTGTTATCGTGCTGGCGGTGGACACGCGGATGCGAGGGGAATTGCGCCGGAACTGGCAGTGGAATGAAGTGATATTCGGACGACCGGAAGACGGGATGGCCGCCCATGATCTGATCCGCGCAAGCTCCTATCTACGCTCACGATCCGAGGTTGACCCGCAACGAGTGTACGTCGTGGGATTGGGGGAAGCGGGTCTCTTCGCCCTATACGCTGCCGGCCTGGACCCAGACCTCGCTGGGGCTGCTTTGGATACCGTCGGAGCCTTGTATCAAGATGGACGCTCCACCAACGTCGTCCCCAACGTTCTCCGCTACGGCGACCTTCCACAGTTTGCGGCACTCGTCGCTCCGCGTCCGCTGTGGCTCAATGGCACAGACGGGCGTTTTGGTTTCACGGAGGCGGCCTATCGTAAACTGGGAGGATCGTCTGCTCTGCGCCGCGTGAGCCTTACACCGGAGTCCTTCGATCAGAATCTGGCGAGAGAGATCGCAGACGGAATGAAGGAAGGAAGGTAGACCGCTCGCCGCGAAGCGGCGAAGACAGCCGTGGTGCCTTCGCCATCCTGCTGTCGCTCCCCTCATCCTACTTCCCTCATCCCTTCATCTCCTCATCCCCTCATCCCCTCATCCTTCATCCTTGAGTTATGTACCCCTCCGCGCTCGTTGCGGATTCGCCGGTGGTGAGGTGGAGGACGATACGGAACGGCCACGCTTGGCCGCCCATGAGCATTTGCCCGGTCCAATCTATA
>JACQGJ010000654.1 GCA_016199605.1 Armatimonadota bacterium
CCTCCGTGTCATCCACTGTCTGTACCGGCATCTCCCGTCATGACCCCTTCGTCTGTCGACTCTACGGCAGCCTCGGCTGCGCGCTTCAGCTTCTCCACCAGATCGATCTCCGCCTGGGTGAGATAGGCCGCCCCGACCCCGTCGAACGCGCCGGTCGCGTCTTCTGCCCACGCCAGCAGTATGCGAAGATCCTGAAGCGTCACATCGATCTGCATGATTTCGATAGCAGTATACCGAAAATGCTGAGATCGTCAAGGTCGAGGTCGCGAAATCGGACAAATTGCTTGACATGGCGGTTCGGTATTGTGTAAAATCCGCGCGTCGATTTGGCTTACCCAATTTCCCGGGGGTATGAAGGTGTGCGTAGCGTTATCCTTCGAAAACTCCATAGCGGCCTATCCATCCACTCACCTTACTCCCGCGCGTTTTCGCCGCGTGTCACACATCCGATCATTTACCAGGCAATTGGACAAATCAGGGACGAGAAGCCTCGGCGCAGGGAGTTGGCTCCCCTGTCTCGTCTTTTCTTCCGGGCAAAGCCGGGTTTTCGGTTACAATAAACAATCCCGAGTTTTCGGGAAGGGAGGTGCGGAGGTTGCAAAAGGTTCTGGCAGTATTTCCCGAAAAGTGCACGGCGTGTAAGCTGTGCGAGCTTGCCTGTTCATTCACGAAAACCGGCGAGTTCAATCCGATCCGATCCAGGATCAGAATCAGTGTCTTGATGGAAGACCACTTCTACATGCCGATGGTGTGCATGCAGTGTCACAATGCGCCGTGTCAGGCGATTTGCCCGACTAACTGCATCGACATCAACAGAGACACCGGTCACTATTTCGTGAACCACGAGCGGTGCATCGGGTGCCGGATGTGCATTATGGCTTGTCCGTTCGGAGTAATCGAATATGGCATGGAGGGGGACATCGAGAAGTGCGACCACTGTGAGGGAAGCCCCGAGTGTGTTCGCATCTGTCCGACGGGGGCTTTAGAGTATCGGGAGATCAGCACGACGGCCACTCCGACGGCGGCCTCTTTTGCTCACAAGATGCTGGAAGCCCAAAAGGGGGTGCAGGTAGCATGAGTCTGAAAGTCCAACAAGAGTCGTTCCGGGGCGGATATACGGGGAAACTCCTGCGAGTGAATCTTACCAGCGGCGCCACCCAGGTGGAGCCGTTGGACCAGCAACTCGCCCGCGACTATGTGGGGGGGCGCGGGCTGTTCTCCAAGATACTTTCCGATGAAGTGTCTCCCGATGTGGACCCCCTGAGCCCCGACAACAAGCTCATCTTTGGAACGGGGCCGCTCACCGCCACGGCCGCACCGACGGGCGCGCGCTGGGTAGCCGTCTGCAAGAGTCCTTTGACCGGGACAATCGGGTGCGCGAACTCGGGCGGGTACTTTGGCCCCGAGCTGAAATTCGCAGGGTATGACGCTCTCATCGTGGAAGGCAAAGCGAAGTCGCCCGTCTATCTGTGGATCAAAAACGAACAAGTCGAGATCCGGCCTGCTGAACACGTCTGGGGCAAGTCGGTGCATGACACGGAAGACGCTCTGAAAGTCGAAACCGATTCTGACGCCAAGGTTGCCTGTATCGGCCCCGCCGGGGAGAATCTGTCCCGGATCTCTGCGATTATGAACGATAAGCACCGCGCCGCGGGGCGATGCGGTGTCGGAGCCGTCATGGGCTCGAAGAACCTCAAAGCGGTGGTCGCGCGAGGTTCGTTACCGGTGAGAGTCGCTGACGGCGTGGCCTTCAAGGAAGCCGTCTTTGCGGCCCTCGCCAAGATCGCTGCTGCGGACGCGACCGCTTCGATGCTGCCCACCTATGGAACGGCCGGTCTGGTTAACGTCATCAATGCCCACGGTCTGTTTCCCACGCACAACTTCCAGGAGGGCGTCTTCGACCACGCCAATGACATCTCCGGGGAAGCCATTCGCGAGAAAGTGCTGGTCCGTAACAAGGGATGTTTTGCTTGCTCAATTGCCTGCGGTCGCAGCAGCAAGGTGTCCGACCCGGAGTTCCGGGGACACGGCGAAGGTCCAGAGTATGAAAACTCCTGGGGTCTGGGAGGGACGACCGGAGTCAGCGACCTGAATGCCGTGACGAAGGCGAACTACCTGTGCAACGAATTGGGTCTGGACCCGATCAGCGCAGGTTCCACCATCGCCTGCGCCATGGAGTTGAACCAGCGTGGTCTCCTACCCAAGGAGAAACTCGGAGACCTCGATCTTACTTTCGGCAGCGCTCACGGGGTAGTGGAGGCTGTGAAGGCCATCGCTTACCGCCAGGGCCTGGGAGATGAATTGGCGGAAGGCTCCTATCGCTTTGCTGAAAAGTACGGCCATCCGGAGCTTTCCATCAGCGTGAAAAAGCAGGAGTTGGCGGCCTACGACCCCCGCGGCGCTAAGGGAATGGGGCTTACCTATGCTACGTCCAATCGGGGCGCCTGTCATCTCAAGAGCTACACCATTGCGCCGGAAATCCTCGGAGCCCCGGAGCCGATTGACCCGTTGACTGAAGAGGGAAAGGCGCAGTGGGTGAAGACCATGCAAGACAATGTGTCGACGGTTGACTCCACCGGCATGTGCTTGTTCATAACCTTCGCCATGACCCTGGAAGACGTGGTCCCTCTCCTGAAGGCGGCCACTGGGTTTGACTATACACTGGAAGAGCTTGTCCGGATCGGTGAACGGATCTGGAACCTTGAGCGAATCTACAACAACAAAGCCGACTTTACCCGCAAGGACGATTCCCTGCCTCCTCGATTGACCGGCGAACCGATGCCCGCGGGCGCTGCCAAGGGGCAGGTGGTCAACCTGGAGAAGATGCTGGAGGAATGGTATCAGTTGCGGGGTTGGGACCAGGAGGGCAATCCGACCGCCGACAAACTGGCGGAGTTGGGACTGGCAGTGGGCTGAACCGCTGAAGGGAGACGACTGCGATAGCTGACTATGTGATCCTCGGCAACGGCATCACCGGCACCACGGCGGTGGAGGCAATCCGCGAGGTGGACGCTCAAGGAGAGATTGTCGTCATATCTGATGAAGACAAACGTCCCTACTCTCGGGTTGCGTTGCGGCAATACGTGGATGGAACCCTCAAGCCGGAGCAGATGTTTATCCGCGGCGAGGACTTCTATCTTCGGCACAACGTCAACGCGGTGCTGGGGACCCGCGTTGCGGACCTGTCGGTAGAGAAACAATCGCTTACGCTGGCGTCGGGCCAGGCGATCGCCTACCAGAAACTGCTCTTGGCCACCGGCGCGCATCCGCAGCGTCCCCCCATCGACGGTCAAGACTCGGAAGGAGTCTTCGTGCTCAACACCTGGGCGGACGCCGATCAGATCATCGGTGCCTGTTCGGAGGCCAGGGCTGCGGTCGTCGTGGGCGGCGGCTTTATCGGCACCGAGGCGGCCGAGGCCCTTCACAATCGCGGGGTGAAGTGTTCCATCGTCGAGGTTGCGGACCGCATCCTGCCCCGGATGCTGGATGATCGGGCTTCCAATCGTGTTCTCAAAGCAGCCAAGAAGACTGGCATCGATGTCTACCTCAGCGACAAGGTTGTTGCCTTTCAGTCTGATTCCGGCAAACCGGGCAACGGAATCCGTGGCGTCTTGCTGGAATCAGGGAAGGAGATTCCCTGCGACATGGTCGTTCTGGCAACCGGAGTGTCCCCTCGGCTGGACCTGGCTCAGTCAGCCGGTATCAAGACGAACCTTGGGGTCCTGGTTGACGATCGACTCCAAACCAGCGCACCGGACGTTTACGCCGCTGGCGACGTAGTCGAGACCAACGATGTTGTCCACGGCGATTCTCGGGTAAATGCTCTTTGGACGACGGGCATCGAGCAGGGGCGAGTCGCGGGTCACAACATGGCGGGAGGGGACCGGACCTATCCCGGCTCGATGGCTGCCAACAGCCTTCCGGTGTTTTGCGTGGCGACAGCCTCCATTGGATGCACATCGGCCCGCGATGCCAACGACCGGGAGATCTCGTCCGACTCAGATCGACGGTATCTCAAGGTGGTGGTGCGCGAAGATCGTCTCGTGGGCGCGGTGCTCGTGGGGGATACCACTCTCGCGGGGCCGCTCCAGGCTCTCATCCGGGAGAGAGAGTTGGTGACTCCACTCCTCCCTCTCCTTGAAAGGGGCGACTTCACGTACGCGGCGTGGTTCCAATGCCAGACGAAATCGTGTAGACTATAGTTGCTTCACACCCGCACAAGAGTGTACCGCGGAGGTCAGACTGGCAACACCAGCCAGGGCAACGCACATGAAACGCAGGATTCAAGCAACCCAGTTTGGTTCCATCACGGTTGATGACACCGTCTACGAGCATGATGTCGTCATTCGCTGCAACGGTGTTATCGAGAAAAGAAAGAAGAGACTGTCGAAAGCAGTCTACGGAACTTCCCACATCGTTTCCCTGGAAGAGGCCAAGTATCTCCACCAGAAAGGCTGCGAGAGGCTCATCATTGGCGCAGGGCAGGATGGGAACCTGAAGTTGAGCAAGGAAGCCGGGGAGTACTTCGACGACAAGCAATGCGAAGTGTTTGTCCTCTCCACTCCTAAGGCGATCAAACGGTACAACAAGTCCGAAGGCATGGTCGTTGGGATGTTCCACGTGACCTGCTGAGTCGTGGCTGCGTGCGGACCGCTTCCGCCCTCCTTCGCCCTCACCAGGACCCCTTATCTGGTCCTGCCAAATTTGCTTCCCCCGAAACTTTTCCCAGACATTTCTGTCAAATCGCGTGTTCAGTGGAATGGGTGAGGACACTCATGAGTCCCCGGTAGCTGACGGTTAGATGAAGGGTGGTATCAAAATTGGTGTGCACCTCCTGCCAGATGCAGTTCGCTCAGTGGCTTGATGCAGACTTACCGAAAAACGAAGGTCAGGCCCTCAACGACCATCTCGCCGCATGTTCCGATTGCGCGCGCGCCTGGTCTGTTTATCAGCAGTACCACAAGCTGATGAGTCGGCCCATGAGTTTCGAGCCTCCGGGTGATTTGATGAGCAAGATTAGTCACAGGATTGCGAGTGCTCCGCCGGTGAGAGCCCTGTCTTGCAGAGATGCCCGGTCCCTGCTATTGGACTTTGTCGAGGGCGATCTGAGACCCGCAGAACACGATCGGGTACTGAATCATACGTTGATCTGCCTATCGTGTTCGAAAGAGATCGAGCTACTTGAGACGCAGATACGGTTGTTCGAGTCGATGCCACCTGTAGCGACTCCTGCGGATCTGAAAGAGAGGATTCTGGAACGAGTCACCTCCCGCAGCGGGGCCTTGCCCATCGTTCCGTTCTTTAGAAGGCGATGGATCTGGGGAGCCGCCGGAGCGGCGACTTTTGGTCTGATTCTTGGAACCTTGAATCTGTTCGGGCCGTCTCAGCCTGGCAATATGCTTGGAAAAGTCCCGATAGTAGTGAACGTGTCGCCATTCCTTGCAGCGCCAACAGATTCAGAGGCGGTGAAACCGTCACCCCGAAATCCTCTGGTGCCAGATGCCGGCGGTGGGTTGAGGGTTTTTGCATCGAGCGAGTTGGGGAGGATTGGCAACAGCGGGGCCGCGACGACAGGAGGGGCGATGGCGCTCGTTTCCGCCGGCAAGACTACGCCGGCTCGGGTCAAAGGCCCTGCGACCGTGAAACGCACGGAGAGTGGAGGCGGGAATCTCGGTTCGGCGATCATTCCGGGCGGCGTGTCCGGGGCAGAGCTGCCGGGGTATGTTGACGATGACACAGACTTGCGGGACTCGTGGTTTGTACCCGAGGATGCCCCGCAGCACGCGGCGATCCCGCAGACTCCGCTGGACAGGCCCAAGCCGACCATCACAGTACAGAAGGACACGTCGCCGGAGCCCAGCCCCGTCTTTCAAGATGAGACACCGAAG
>JACQGJ010000057.1 GCA_016199605.1 Armatimonadota bacterium
GAACACTGCCTCGTCCCCGAAGGCGGTGTACGTGATCAAAGTCCAGAACGATGGGACTGGATCGGACAACGTCAAGGTTACGGGCACGAAAGCCCCCACCGGCTGGATGGTCAACTACTTCAATGCCACCAAATTCGGCGCCAACATCACCGCCCAGGTCACCGGCGCAGGCTGGCCGACCGGCACCCTCGCAGTCGGTGGGTCCAAAGAGATCCGGGTCGAGGTGAAGCCCGGACTTAGTATTCGCGCAGGCGCGGTTCTCGATGTGCTCGTAACAGCGACGTCAGTGGCTGACAGCTCGAAGAAGGATACCGTGAAGGCGACCACCACGGCCACGGCGCCGCCGGTCTACAAGCCGGACTTGTGGATCCGCAATTCGACAGATACCAGTTCCATCGGCAATAACATCTACAGCACCAACGGGATCAATGAGACGAAGACCCAGAGCGTGACGAAAGGAACCACGGCGACCTACGTGCTCACCGTCCAGAACGACGGGGACACCACGGACAGCTTCAAGATCACGGGGACCGGAGGCGGCGCTGGATGGACCGTGAAGTACTTCGACGCCGCGAGTGGAGGGAACGAGAAGACGAGTTTGGTCACAGGAAGCGGTTGGACGGTGGGACCGCTGGCTCCGGGCGCCACGAGCGAGTTCCGGGCGGAAGTGACGCCGGGATCGAGCGGGTCGGTATCAGCCAGCAAGGTGGTGTTGATCACCGCCACTTCCGTGGGAGACAAGACGAAGAAGGACACGGTGAAAGCGACCACCACGGCGAAGAAGTCGACCTCCTCCATGTACGGAGATCCCAGACAGGCAGGCGACACCGATCCCGAGGTCCGCTGGGTACAGGCTCCTCCGGCAACCGTAGCCGCTGGGATGAACTACGCCGTGTCCTGGGAAGTCGTTGGGGGCAAGACTGTCAGCCACACCTACGTCGTCATGAGCACTGACCCCGACCCGACAAGGAAACCGATGGCGATGTCGGAAATCCAGTCCGGCAAGCCGGGCGTTTTCAAAGCCTGGGTTCCTGCCCCGTCGAAGGGGCATCTCTACTACCAGGTCGTGGCGGTCGTGGACGGGAAGATGTACACGTCCGAAGTGCTGTACTGCGAAGTTAGATAAGGCCAGAGAAAGACGGATAAGGGAGAGTGATCTCGATGCTCATCAGGCAAAACCGCCAGAGACGCGGCAGGAAAAGGCCGGGCGATCATACCCCGGTCCGCCGAGGGCCACTGCAAGTGATTGCAGTGGCAGTGGCCTTGTGTGGGCTGACGAACGCGGGATATGCACAGGAAGTGGAAGGAAGTGTTTCCGTGGGAACCGGCAGCTTCGGCCCCTGGAGCATGGACCTCAACCCCGCGACTAACAGGTTGTATGTCGCCAACTTCTACAGTGACAACGTCAGCGTCCTCGATACGGTCACCAACAAGTTTATGCCTCCCATCCCGGTGGAGTCTGGTCCTCGAGCCCTTGCAGTCGATCCCGGCATAAACCGAATCTACGTGGCAAGCTACTTCAGCTCTCCGGCAAAGGTGACGGTAATCGATGGCAACACCCACAAGGCCATGGCGACCATTCCAGTGGACCTCAATCCAACGGCCCTTGCCCTCGACAAACAGCGCCACCTTCTCTACGTGGGACACGCCTCCTCAAACACAGTGAGCGTGATCGACACCAGCACGAATACGCTGATCGACGAGATCTACCTCTCTCAGAACAGGACGAACAGCCTCGCCCTCAACCCGGCCAAGAACAGGCTCTACGCCCTGCGCGAAACCGGCAATCTGAGCGTGGTGGATACGGAAACGAGAACGGAGGTGGGCCTGATCATCGGGGCGGGGGGGGAGCCAACGTGTGTTGCCGTCGACAGTCTTTCCAACCGTATCTACGTGACTGACGGTGCAACCAACGCGCTGCGTGTCTACAACGCCACGGACAACAGCTTCCTGCGCTCCATCGCCGTGGGAGTGGGTCCCAGCACTGTGGCGGTGGACGAGACGGGACACCGCGCATACATCGCGAACCAATACGACGACAGCCTCACCGTGATCGACACGAACAACAACACCTCGATTGCCGTCCTCCCGGTCGGGAGCGGCCCCGTGGACCTTGTGCTTCATCCAACACTGCCCCGCGCCTACGTCGCCAACTTCGCTGACACGTCCCTCAGCGTCCTGGACACCGCGACCCCTGCGGTGCTGGCAGTCGTACCTCTGGGATTCGGGCCCTGGGGCGTGGCCGTAGACGAAGCCGCCAACCGTATCTACATGACAGCCTACAACAACAACAGCGTAAGCGTCATCGACAGCGCGCTGCGCGTCCAGATTGCCAGCCTCGGTGTGGGAAGGAACCCTCGGGGACTGGCCGTAGACCCGACGTCCCATCGGGTCTACGTCGCCAACAGCGGGGAGAACACCGTCAGCGTACTGACGGCAAGTCACAGTGAAATCCGGCCACGGATCCCGGTCGGTGGCGTTCCTGTCGACGTGGCAATAGACCCCATACTGGGTCAGGTCTACGTCGCCAACCGCGCGAGCCATACGGTCGCGGTGATCAATACCGCAACCAACACGGTTTTCAAGGAGATCCCCCTCGCTAACACTCCCGAAGCGTTGGCGGTAGACCCGGTCACGGGTCGGGTTTTTGTGGCTTGTTCGGACAACAACACTCTGACGGTCATCGATGGCCAGACGACCACTGTTGACAATTCCATCCCGCTCGGGGAGGCGGTGCCGGTTGCGGTAGCCGTGGATCCCGTTGAGCACACCGTCTACGTCGCCGGTCAGCGATCCGAACAAGTGCTGGCAATCAACGGTTCGACGCTGGCGATTCTGAAAGCGATTGGGCTGAAGGAGCTTCCCGCGAATGTGGCTATCACTCAGCCGCGGGGCCTTGGTGTCAACCCCCAGACTCGCCGAGTCTACGTCACGGGTGACGGGATAGACAGCCAGAGCGGGAAGGTACTGGTCATGGATGGAAGTAGTTACAGCGCTCTATCGAGCCTGCCCGTGGGCTATTCCCCGCAGGGAATCGCTGTGGATACACAAAGCAACAAAATCTATGTGGCCAATCACGACAGCGACAGCCTCAGCGTGATCCGCGGTGCTGACAACGAGTTGGAGGCCGTCATCAGCGGAGACCGGCTGTCAGGCACGGCCTACAGCGCCTTCTCCTCCAAGATCTACGTGGCCAACTACTTTGACGATTCGGTGATCGTCCTCGACGCGAGAACCAACGAAATCCTTGACGTGTTGCGGGGGAGCTTCAGCCAGCCCTTCAGCCTTGCGGTCGATGAGACGGAGCACAAGGTCTATGTGACCAACCAGGGCGACGATACAGTTACCATCATCGATGAGGCAACAGGCAGCCTTGAAGTGATCTCCCTGACGGAGGAGGGCGCGACGCTGTCGGTTCGCGCTCGACCCGGGCAGAGTCTGGCAGAGAGGCGCTCCGGACCACACCGAAGCAACCTCCTTGCGTACCGCCGATCCGTTCCCCGTGCGGCCAAGAAGCAGCCGGCGGGGATCGCGGTGGACTCCTCCAGGCGAAGAAGCTATGTTGCCAACGTTGCGAGAAACAGTGTGGACGTGCTGGACCTCAGTACACCCAAGAAACGTGTCATCAAGACGATCCCGGTTGGCGTTGAACCGATTGCGGTTGCCCTTGATCCAGCCAGGGGCCGAGCGTACGTGGCTAACTACGGCGAGGACACGCTGAGCGTGATTGACGAGACCAGCAACACGGAGATCTTTCCGCGAGTAGGAGTCGGCGACGGCCCACTGTCCGTGGCAGTGATTCCGACGACCCACGAGATCATCGTCGCGAACGCACTGGATAGCTCGGTTTGGAAGATCGGTGGCGACCCGCTCGCAGTGCTGAGCAAGCAGACGCTCACGCTTCCTCCCGATGCAGTCACCATCGATCCCGAAACCGACATCGCCTACCTGGTCCACACCAAGGACCAGGCTTTCACGGCGCTGCAGGTCGCCACGATGAATGCTCTGAAAACCGTATCCTGGACAAGCCCCGGCCGCGCCCTGGCGACGGGTTTTGTGGTCCGAAGTGTCAGTGTCGGCAGCGCCTCTCCACGCTTCTCGCGAGGACGCGTCGTGCGTGGACGTCAGGCGAGTACCGAGCCACTGCCGGGCGGGATCGCAATGAACCTGGAGGACAACAGGGTCTACATCACGGACCCGGAGCAAACCGCTCTTGTCGTCGTCGGCAAGGACAAGGTACCCCCCGTAATCACGAGTACGAAGATGGAGCCCCTGACACTCCCGAGCACTGGTGGGGAAATACGAATGGAGGTGGGTGTCAGCGACAATGTGGGCGTGAAGTCGGTCACAGGCCTGATCGCAAAGTCTGACGGCACCTCCGTTACAGTCAACCTGTCGTTGAAGGCTACCGCTGCCGCGCCGGGAACCTGGGAGGGATCCTACAACGTGCCAGGCAACCCGAGCGCGAGCCCTGTCGAGTACCAGATCGTCTTCACAGCTCAGGATGTCGTTGGGAACCCGTCAGATCCTTCCAGCCCTCTCACCTTGACGGTCGACAAGGAGGTAGAGGTGCACGACCTCGCGGTGCAGTCGGTCACGGCTTCGCCCAAGAAACCCAGAAGAGGTCAGATAGTAACCGTAACCGTGAAGCTGAAGAACGAAGGAACGGTTGCAGAGAAGAACGTCAAGGTGCAGCTCAAGGTTAAAGGGACACTGCTGAAAGAGACAACTGTCTCGACGATAGGAAAGGGAGAAACCAAGACGGTGACCATGAAGGTGGTCGTCGTCCCCCGCACCGGGAAACCGGGAGCGTATACGTTGGAGGCGACGGCGGTTCCGGTCACGGGGGAGACCGACACGGCGGACAACACGAAGACCCTTGCCATGACCGTTACCCGGAGTTTGACGGGCCTGGAGGGTGAGGAGTGTGACCTGTCGTTTGGTACCGTCAGAGTCCTTCCCCTTCGCCTCAGCCTGGGGCGATCGAAAGCGGTGCGGGTGGAGGCGCTGGTTTTCAACAGAGGGCCGGAAGTCGCACGTGACGTGGTGCTGCTCGTCTTCTCGGGGCGAGAGCAGATCGGATTCCAACGCCTCGGCGACGTGCCCGCAAGGAAAGCAGTGCGGTTCCAGGAGACGCTGCTGTTTCGTTCGCGCCTGCCAGACCTTGCCGCCGACCTCCGGTGCGTGCTGCTCACGGCCTCGGGGGATGTGAATCCGAGAGACAACCTGTTCGCAAGTCCACTGCGAACGCGTTGAGAACGGGCCACTAAGTGCAGCCTTTCGTGAGTCCGTTCCGGGAATGTCATTGCGAGAACCCCCGTGCCGCGCGGCGGCAGTCGAGAGGGCAGAAACACGCGATCTGTCATTGCGAACGTAGTGGTCCTGCCCAAGGGGCAGGACCACTCCGTTCGCAATGACAACGCGGAAGGCATTTGTGAAACGCTGTAATAAGGCTTTACATGACTCCGAGTAACGGTGTGCGACAATCTCTCTGC
>JACQGJ010000655.1 GCA_016199605.1 Armatimonadota bacterium
AACCCGCCCGCCGTGGTAGGTTGGACTCCTGCCCTGCGGGCAGGCGTCCAACTGTCTCACAACAGGGGATTCTCCTCCTTAACGAGTATATACAGGACGCCCTTCCAGGGCGTCCTGTATCACTGTCCAATTGCTGGGTCAGTGGAGAGGCGGAGGGCACCGTCAATCCAACACACCCTCCTCTGCCGTTCCGACGAGATGGTCCAATTCCAGCTTTTTCTCTTCCAGCCCCGGAAGCAACTCCGTGACCTCCTTGCACAACCCAACGATCTTCGGGTCATCGAAAATCCGAACCCGTTCTTCCAGATGCAACTGGTAACAGCGGTATCCAAGGTCGGCATAGAGATCATTCAGCTTGCTTTGGAGCGTATTGATCCCCAGCTTCAGTTGTCCGACGCGAGTAGCTTTGCTTCCGGTCTCCGCGACTTTCCCGACACTCTCCTTAAACTTGTCCATCAAGCTCATGGGTACCTCCCCCATAGGGTTTCGAAAACTTTATGCTCAATCGAGATGTTGCAGCACTGCCTTGAGGCTCTCATGCAGCAAACCGACAATCTCATCAATATCCGAGGTGGTCACAATTAACGGCGGAGCCAGCGCGATCCAGTGTGGGTCGAACCGCGTCAGCAGACCACGCTTCAGCGCTTCTTTTCCGAGACGCACACCGATCGGCGGGGAGAACTGTGACTTCGAAGCTCGGTCTTTCACCAACTCCATCCCGTACAGCAAGCCCTTGCCGCGCACCTCTCCGATGACTTCCAGTTCCTCCTGCAACTCGAGCAGTTTCTGATACAGGTAGGCCCCCACCTCGCGGCAATTGTGTATGAGGTTGCGGGTCTCCAGTTCTTGGAGGGCCGCAAGACCGGCCGCTGCGGCGACCGGATTGGCCGCGTAGGTGTGTCCGTGAGCGAACTCGACCCCCGCTTCCTCGGGTCCCCAGAAAGCTTCAGCGATTCGGTCAGAGAAGGCGATCCCTGAAAGCGGAGCGTAGCCACCGCTCATGCCTTTCCCCATACAGAGAATGTCGGGAGTTGTCTTGAAGGTGTCGGCGGCAAACATGTTACCGGTACGACCGAAGCCGGTGATGATCTCGTCGAAGATCAGCAGCACCTCGTTGCGGTCGCAGATCTCCCGCAGGATCGGGAAATACTCCTCCGGGGGAGTGATGATACCTCCGGTGTTACCGATAGGCTCCATGAGGACCGCAGCCACGGTGTCGGGGCCTTCCATCCTGATAGTGTCCTCGACGGTGCGAGCACAAAAGACCGCGCACTCGGGGTAGGTTTTCTCGAAGGGGCATCGGTAACAGGTTGGAGGATGGACGCGCACAGCGCCCGACAAAAGCGGCTCGAAGGGTGAGCGCCGTCTTTCCACGCCATTGTAGGACAACACTCCCATCGTGGCGCCGTGGTATGCGAAGTTGCGACAGATGACCTTGTACTTGGTTGGTTTGCCGGACTGCTTGAAATACTGGCGGGCCAGCTTCATCGCGGCTTCCGTCGCCTCGGATCCTCCGGACAGAAGCTTCACGGTGTTGAGTCCCTCCGGCGTGACTGCCGCAATCTTGTTAGCGAGGGCGACGGCCTGCGGCGAGGTGCCGTGCATCGGCGGAGTGAAAGCAAGGCGCTCCAGTTGTTCCTTCACTGCGTCAATGATCGTGCGGTTTCCATGACCGTAGTTCGCCACGAAAATCCCACTAAGCCCGTCGATAAGAAGGTTGCCGTGAATGTCCCAGTAGTAGATTCCTTCTGCACGATCAATGATGAGAGGGTCCTGCATGAACGCAGACATCTGCCGGAAGTCAAGAACGATCTTCTTGAGATCTTCGGGCAGGCTCAGATTCGGTGTGACGTATGACAAAGACGACCTCCTGGTAGGTTGTATCGTATCGAGGTTTTCGTTCCTGTACGCCGATATCCTCTTTCACAAGGAGGAACCTGCGGCAATGCGACGAAAGAGAGGGACAGCCCGACGGGGTCGGTGAGGGAGTTGTTGAAAGGAGCCTTCTGAATGGCTGGGTCCGTGGAGAGAGTGCGCAGGGCGTTTGCACATCAGACGCCGGATCGCACTCCACTGTTTGAGATTTTCCAGACGTTTCACCCAATCCATTGGGATATCTGCGGATGCACTCTCGCCACCGAGGAATCCGTGTCGTGGGACGCGTTAGCCGAAGGGGTTTCGTGGGAGGAGCTTGTTGAGGCGCAGGCCCAAGCCATCTTCGCAATCTCCAAGTTTTTCGAGCTCGACATCGTGCGCGCTCCCGGCAACTCCCTCCGATCTGCGCCACAGCCGAAACCCGTCAAGAAGAGAAACCATCGGTGGGAGTTGGGCGGGAGGGAATACCGCGTCAATCCGAGAACGCAACTCATGGAGCTTGCGGACCTTTCCTCAGAAGACGCCTATTCCAACCGTTTGACTGAAGCGACTTTGAGGAAGCAGATTGAGGAATGGGATGGCGCCACTCACGAGACTCCCGCGGAGTGCTTCACGGTCTTCAACCGGATTCGGGAGTTGGCGCAGGCTGAGGGATTGGACTGGATGTACATGGCGGAGATCGGCGCCGGCACGGGGGTCGCCTTCTACCCACCGTTCCAACTGATGTGGCTGGTAGAAGAACCCGACCTCTTCCGTCAGTGGATCAACATGGTCAAGACTCAGGTGTTCCGCAGCACACGGGAGACGATTGCCGCGGGATACGACCTCGTAGCGATGGGCGGGGATGTCAGTTGTGACAAAGGTCCCTTCCTTTCGCCGGCGCACTATCACGAGTTTATCTTCCCCGTCATCAAAGAGCACGTCGACCTGATCCATGAGTGTGGAGCCACGGCAGTCTACACCTCAGACGGCAACCACTGGGCGATCAAGGACGACTTCTTCTTCAACTCGGGTATCGACGGGTACAAGGAAGTGGACAAGGCCGCCGGGATGACGTTTGAGAGGCTGATTGACGAGGGCGTTGCCGAGAGAGTCTGCATCCTCGGCAATATGGACGCCCGTCACACTCTGTGTCATGGGACCCCCGAGGAAGTCAGGTCCGAGGTTTTCCACTGCCTCACGCTCGGGCAACAAACACCGGGAGGTCACATCCTCCACGCCAGTCACTCGGTCCATGAAGATGTGAAGGCCGGGAATTACTGCGCGATGGTCAACGCGTACCGTGAATACTTTGGTATGGAGCGCCTGCCACGGCCAACAACGAAAGGATGATTTGATGCTGCCACGCGAAAGAGTCTTTGAGTCCCTGGCTCATCGAGAGCCGGATCGAGTGCCCCTGTA
>JACQGJ010000644.1 GCA_016199605.1 Armatimonadota bacterium
GTCATGGACGATGAGACCTGTGGGATTCACTACTGTGCCGTTACCTGGCCGCATAATCCCGGCGCGTGGCCGTACTGCACCATCCCGACCGACAGGCACAGCGAGGGACTGAACGTGGTGTTTGCGGACGGGCACACCAAGTGGCTGAAGGCAAGTCGAGTCCGCGATGCCACTCAGGGCGTGGAGTTGTGGGGGCACTATAGTCCGTAAGACGGTCTCTGTGATTCAGGCGTGAAGGACTGCCTGAGAGTGATGACAACTTGGGGGAAGGCTGGGGACGGCGTGGGAACAATTCTCATGCCGAATAAGGTCTGAGGACCACGGAGTACGTCCCTTGCCCTCCCCCAACAAGCTCCGAGCCTGTCTGAGCAGCACGCCAATGGTTCAGACAGGCGACCTGCTGTTCAACCGGAGATGGGATCTTCTACCAAGGATCGGTAGGGTTCTGCGTTTCCTTCGGACTCCGACAGCACCGCCGGAGCGTCCGACCCTTTGATCCTCCACGCTACCCCACCCACCACAACCCACACGTCCTTATAGCTGTTATTCTCCCATCCTTGCCCCGTCCGCCCAGGACCGTTCGCCACTCCTGGACGAACGGGGGGTGAGTGTCGTATATTGTGCCCCAGCAGACGAGCCCTTTACACGGGTTGGCTCACCGACCATTCTCTTAAGGAGGCATTCCATTGCAGCGCATAGTTCGCGACAACGCCAGGGAATACGATTTCGACAGGAAGACTCCGCCGAAGCTGAGAGTGAAGCCCGGCGAATCCTTCGTGCTCGAAACGGACGACGCTTCAACCGGGAAGATCCGCACGCCGGATTTTATCTCAACCCCCGAATCCCGTCCCGAGCTCAAGGCAACCCCAGCGAGGGTGAACCCGCTTGCCGGGCCCATCTATCTTGAGGGCGCCGAGCCAGGTGACTTGCTGGTTGTGGATATCGAGCGCATTGAGGTGGACACACAGGGGTGGACGGGATGCCGCACCGGGATGGGACCTCTGGGTGATTCCATCAAATGGGCGGAAGCTTCGACTCCATATACCCACATCCTCAAGCACGTTCCCGGCCCGAGCGGTACGTTGCGGGATGGGGCAGTTGTCTACAGCGGCCGGTTCACCTGGGATCTGCAGCCCTTCATCGGCACCCTCGGCTGCGCTCCCGAAAGGGAAGTCGAATCCACGATCGTCGGTCAGGGACCGTGGGGCGGCAACCTGGACTGCCGTGAGATGAAGGAAGGCTCCAAAGTCTATCTGAACTGCTACAACGCAGGTGGGTTGTTCTATCTGGGTGACGTACACGGGTCGCAGGGAGACACGGAATTCACGGGCACTGCCAACGAGACCCAGGCCGAGGTCACGGTGAGCCTCGATGTTGTAAAGGGGAAGCGCATTCCTTTCCTGCGTGTCGAGAAGCCGGAGAGCATCGTTTCGGTCTACGCGGACAAACCGTTGGAGGACGCGGTGCATAACGCCATCGTCGGTCTCATGGAGTGGTTGGTAGAGGACTATGGAGTGTCGAAACGTGACGCCTATCTGCTGATGTCGGTTTGTCCGGACGTGAGAGTTCACGTCTACCAGATGGTGAAGATCGGTCGCATCAACTTTGTGGCGGGAGCTGAAATTCCAAAGCGATTGCTGGAGTAGGGGAGGGACCTTGCAGAATGAGTTGCAGTGACGCCGACGTAGCCTTCTACCACGAGAAGGGCTACCTTGTCTGCCCGGACTTGATTGACTCCGAGGAAGTGGAGCAATTGCTCCGCGATACGGCTAACCTCGCCAGGGGGAAATATCCGTGTGAGAGTCTGCGTCCCCTCCCTGACACAATGTCCGACGATGAAGTGCTCCGCCGAATCCTTTGCATCCACCAACCTCACTTCATCAGCCCGACGATGCTGGAGTTTGTGAAGCACCCACACACAGCACAGGTGCTCAGCAGGATCATCGGCCCCAGTGTGAAGTGCATGCAGTCAATGCTTTTCGTGAAACCCCCGGGTTTCCAGGGCCAGGCCTGGCATCAGGATGAAATCTACATCCCCACGCGAGACCGCTCTCTCACCGGAGGATGGATTGCCCTCGATGATGCAACGCTCGAGAACGGCTGTCTGTGGGTCCTGCCGGGCTCACACAAGGAGGGATACCTCTATCCTCAGAGACCGCACGACCTGCCCGAGGAATTTGACTTTGCGATGGAATCGCATGGTTTTGATGAGTCGGAAGAGGTCCCCGTCGAAGTGAAAGCGGGAACCGTCGTTTTTTTCAACGGGTACCTGCTGCACCGCTCCCGTAAGAACAGAAGCGCGAGTTGTTACCGGAGAGTCCTCGTGAATCACTACATGAACGCCTATTCCCTGCTTCCCTGGCAGGTGCGGGAAGGGGAGTCCCCAGCGACCGCCGACCGACGAAACGTCGTCATGGTTGCGGGGGAGGACCCTTACGCATGGAAAGGCTACGAAACACCCCCCAACAATGTGTCGCTAAGGAAATGCAAGGCAGTAGAGGAATCGGACTCGCAGAGTCCGCGTGAAGCCGGGGAAGCAGACTGAACCGAACCCCGCCCTTTCATTGTTCCTCAAACGCTCTGAACCCTCGAACCACCAGACCCACCTGATTCTCCTTCTTCGCCTCTGCAGCGCGCTTCTCGGCCTCCGCGCGATTGGCGGCCGTGGTGCCGCTCACGGTGATGTAGTCCTCGACACGGCGATAGCGATGGATAAAAACCGGCCGAGCCCGCTCCGAGTGATTCTCCCTGGAGCCATGGATCGTGCGCACGTGGAAGAAGATGGAGTCGCCGGGTTCTCCGGGGACGGGGACAGCGCGTTCCCAAGGCCACTCGTCCTCGTCCAGACCGAGGTGGGAGAAGGTGTCCACGTGCGTCAGTTGCCCCAGATTATGTGAACCCGGGACGACGTGCAGAGCGCCGTTGGTGAGGTTGGTCGGGACAACGTAGCTAAGGACTCCGACAGGCCCTTCAAACCGGTGCTCGAAGTAGGCGGAGTCCTGGTGTAGTTTTTTTGGATGACCACCCACCGGCTCCTTGTAGAGACACTGCCCCGCACCGAACAATTCGACGTTCGGACCGAGGATCGCTGCGACGACATCAAGCGTCGCTTCGTCGAGCGCTGATCGGAAGAAAGCTGAGCTGTTGTGATAGCTGATTGCCAGGACCATGATCTGCTTGTCTCGTGAATAGCCGGGGGGCGCAGGCAGGAAAAGAGTTCCATCCGGTGTCCGCCAGCCCTCTACGATTCTTTCTGCACGATCCAGGAGAGACAGGGACTGCGCAGCGAC
>JACQGJ010000646.1 GCA_016199605.1 Armatimonadota bacterium
CACCGCCTCGTCGTCCACGTCCCACACCAGACGAACGAAGTGCCACTCGCCAGCTTTCCATTTATCAATCGGCGCCCACACCGAGACGGCAGACTCCCACTTGGAGTTGTAGTAAACGAAAGCAATCGCACGCCAGTCGGTCTTGACCAGTTGGAAGTAGGAGGAGGAATCCGCGACGATAACTCGGCTCTTCTTTTCATCGCCATCCCAGGTGGGTCGCAGCCACAACTCGATCACGCCTGCACGCGGGTTGATTCGTTCCGTCCGCGGGATCGTGAGAAGACTCTTGCCGGCTTCACTCAGTCGCGCCGATTGGCCGGTTCTGCCCTCCACCCATTGCAGCCCCTCCGCCTTCTCTGGCTTCAGCCCTTCCGCGCTCTGCGCCGTCCCATCCAAGGAGAACGTGAGCGAAGGCTTACCTTCCAGGACCGCCTGTTGGGCCGAGACCGCCGGGGGACCAAAGAGTCGCAGCTCATCAATCAGCCCGTCGGCCAACATTTCGCCCGCGTGGCTTGAACCGATGCAGAGGTTACCACCGACCTGGGCGTTGCCGCCCTTCATGTCCATCGGCTTCTCAGCTACCACCTTTTCATCAATGATCAACTGCGCCTTCCCCTCAACGTCCCACTCGGCGCGCAGGTGATGCCACTCGCCCGACTTCCAATCACTCACCGGCTTGACGAGCACAACCGAGGGCTTCCAATCGGATCGGTAGAAGACAAAGACGAGATTGCCTCCGTCGTCTTTGACCAGTCGAAAGTAAGCGCTATCGTCCGAGAGTAGGCAATGGGGCTTGCCGTCATTCCCCGGCCATTTCGGGCAGAACCAGAAGTCCACCGCGCCGCGGTTCGGATCGAAGCTCTCCGCCACCGGCCAGCGCAGGAGGGTCTTGTTCTCCGCGGAAACGAGCAGCGCCTGGCCCTGACGCCCCGCGGAAAAGCTCACACCCTCCGCTCGCCCCGGGGGTTTTCCCCGCGCATCGTTGGCCGTCCCCTCCATGGTCAATACCAGCCGTTCCACGAGGGGCCGATTATCTGCACCCACCATTCGTGAAGAGATCAACACGCACGCCGTGACGGTGAACTTGATTAGTCTCATCTTCATGTCTCCATACCTTTGGTTCACGTAGGTGTGGCTTCGTCCCTCTCTCTCACCAACCCCTTCCCCTGCCTCGCCACGGGATTCTCCGCTTCAAACGTTCCAGCACGTTGAAGACAATGGGGCAGAAGTGCGCGCTGTCTACATACTGAAGCGTCCTGGGGCGAAAGTCTTCATAGAGATGCGGGTAGCTTCGGCAGGTTTGAGGTCGGTGGTCATACACCGAGCACCGGTTGTCTTTCAGAAATGGACAAGGCTTGCCTTTCAACAGCTTGTCGTTCTCCGCGTCAACAATCACATAGAGCGCCTCAAACTCCGGGACTGAGATGTTTAGAGGCTTCGCCAGTCGCCCGATGTCCTCATCGGTCACAACCACGTCGAGGACGCGGCAGCAATTCGCGCAGGCGGTGCAATCGATTTTGGACCAAACTCCATCGGTGGTCTCCCTGACGACCTGATTCAATCTCCTGTCCGACCAGCCCAACCGTCCCTTCACAAACGCACGGAATTCGAGGTTCTCGTTGTCATGCTTGGTGGCGAGGCGTTCGATGGCGTCGAGGTCGGTAAGGACTTCTTGCGGCACGTTTGCCTCCTCTCGTTTTCAGAGGTGGTGGCGAAGGGTCTTCAGACTCCCTGACTCACTCTCTTTGCCGGGCACATAGAATTTGTTCCTGCAACCGTCGTTCTTCGCCGAAGCGAAGCTGCACTTCCGCTTCGAGGTGCACTTCCCTGTAACAAGTCGAGTAGGTGTCACGAAACTCACGCTCCAAGACCTCACGCTCTGCCACGATCTTCCGCAGCGTCCTGGATTGCTTCGTCGAAAGCTGCGGCGTATCAAGATGCGGAAGCTCCTCCTGAAATTCCTCCCATAGCAGTTCATGGAGGTGAAGGCGCAGATGCAAGTCCGAAAAGGTAACGGCTCCCGCATTGCGTTTGGCGGATCGTCGTGCAAGCCTCATGCCCCCAACGGCTGGGCGCATCTTCTCCATCTTCAAGTTCCTCGCGAGTTGAAGGGACGCGCCTTGTCCGCCGCGGTCCAGCTTCACCACGGGGAAACTGGAAAGGGTGAGGGCCTCGGGGTAACTCGTTGAGGAGGTTCCCAGGAACGTCTTCGCAAAGGCGCGGTCGTAATCCGCTTTCGCCCTCGGGGTGTTGCTCCACGCGCATTCGGCCCCGCGCCAGATGGAGTGCCAGTGCGCTTCCAGACCGGGACGCACGACATTGTAGAACACGTCCACCGCCTCGTTCTTCATCGGGCTTACGGCGAAGCAATCATACCAACGGATCTGCCGATAGGCATCCGTCGGCCAGTGGGTCGTGATCATTCCAAGACAGCCTCGTCGCCGGAGCTCCTTGCCGAAGGCGGTGATGTTCGCGTAGGCTTGCGGGTGGTCTATCCGATTCCGCTTGGCATTCACACAACTGGAACAGGACGGGACGCCCACCACCTGATATCCCTTGTCAAGCAACCGGTCGAGGTGAGTCAGCCCCGCGACGCCGTGGTATGGGCTTCGATCCGCGGATGGAGTCCTCGGGCCGGTTGACCAGTAATCCCAATCTGCAGCGATGACTTCCCGCGACAGCTCTGCGAACATATCCTGCGAGTATCTCGAGGCGGCATCGGACGACTCAAGATGCCCAAACAGCATGTCCGCCCACATAATTGGCTGGAGGCCCCTGTCGAGGAGGAAACTGACGATCTTGTTGGAGAATCCGGCAACGAGCGCCGCCCTGGAGCTGCGCTCGATTGCCTTCTTGCATCGCTCGCACTGCCCCACATGGTTCGCCTCATCCGCGCCCAGGTGGAAATACTTCGTTCCCTGGTGTGCTGCAATCAGTTGCTCGGCCAGCGCACAGTAGAGGCGAAAGGAGTCCGGATGCGAGGGGCACAGGCCGGAGATGTCCCAGCGATCCTCGCGCAGATGAGAGTATGCTTGGGCGCGCAAGATGTGTTCCTGGAACGATAGGCTTTGCAGAAGCGGGACAACCTGAATGTGTCGCTCGCCTGCATACCGGATGAAATCCTTGAACTCCGTCGGCGTGTAGCTGTGTTTCGAGACAATCAGCGGAAATCCCTTATACGGGAAGAACTCGCGATACTGAATCATCAACAGATTGATCTTGGCCGCTGCGAGCCGATCTATGATGAGTCGCAGGTATTCGGGGGTTGGCACCTGACGGGTGAGGTCGAAGTAGAAACCGCGCAGTGTGAGAGCCGGCCAATCTTCGATGGTGCATCGTGGAATGGTTGAGCCCGCGTCGAGGAGTTGCTGAAGGGTCTGCAGGCCATAGAACGTTCCTTTCGCCGTGAGCGACTTCAACGTGATCGTCTCACCGATCCGAAGCGCGTAGCCTTCGGGTTGGGACGGGCAGCCCCCCTCACTGATCTCCACAACGATGGAACTGTCTCCGCGATTGCCCACGGTGAGACCGTTCCGTTGAGCAAAGTCTCGGAGGTGTTTCCGCAGGGAGGCGGGGGCGGGCGGTCCCACCGACACACTGCGCAATGCGGATCGGGAAACGCTCCCGGCGTGCATGGAGATGCGCTGCGGCTTCGGGAGAATAGGAAGGCCCGGTCCTTTCATCATGTGGATTGCTCCTGCCCATACTTCTCGATCCACTCTTTGTAGAACTCCGCTTCGTCGCGCGTTCCCTCCGCCTTGTATTTCCAGTAGTCCCGGACGCCGGGAACCTCCGTGAACCGAACTCCCTTCTCCAGATACTTGGCGATCATGGTTTGGGTTACCTGGACAATCCACTGCGCGTCCTCGCAAAGTCTGGCAGCTTCCTCGGGATGGAGGACAATCACACCATCGTTGTCCCCCACGACCAGGTCCCCCGGATTGACGAGGACGCCTCCACACGAGATGGGTACTTGGTGTCGTCCCCCGTAGGAGTAGCCCGCGTAGGGAATGCGTGATCCCTTGGCAAAGACCGGGAAGTCCTTCTTGACCAGACCCGCGCTGGCAGTGACGAAGCCATCCGTCAACAGGCCCACGGCGCCATCATCTTGCGCGAGCCGCGCCATGAAGCCGCCCGCAAAGGTTCCCTCGCAACCCGATGTCGCGATCGCGATAACGCACCCGCGTTTCGAATCATCGGCGAGCATGTCCAGCGCCATCCACGGGTCGCCCACTGTGTAGGCGGGACCGATCAGAACCATGTCCGGCCGTATGGGCCGAATCGCCGGGTCCATGATCTTTGTCTCGAAGTAGCGCCGTTCCTTCCACGGGAGGGCCTCATACAGTGTGCGGACCAACCCCTCCCGCGGCAAGTTGCGAAGTTTTCCAACGATCTCCTTTATGTCCAAGCTACTCAACTCCTTTCACAGTTCACCAATCCCACATTAGGAGCACAGCCATCGCCTCACCCAGCCGGTCGCAAAGCAGATCAAAGGCTTCCTTTGCCTGACGGAAGTGAAAGCGATGGGTCACCATCGATTCAAAAGGCAGCCGACCGTCGGCGAGTATCTGCAACGCCACCTCCGACGCCTCCCAACGAGATCGCATGTTCAGGTTGCCACCGAGAACCGAGCGGCTCATCAACATCGCCGCGTCCAGCGGCAACGGCCCGCCATGGTACAACGAAACGACGACGAGTCGACCTCCCTGTGCTGTCATGGCCAAGGACTGCGGAAATGTCTTCAGACCCGGCGGCCCGCCGACAGTCTCGATGACAACGTCTGCGCCCCGGCCGTCGGTCAACTCCCTGACCCGGGCCACGGGATCCTCCTCAGCCGCGTTGATCACTACGTCAGCTCCCAGGCCTTCGGCAAGCTTGCGGCGCAATGGGAGAGCTTCCGTGACGAGGACTCGTGGATGATTGTGCTCCCTCTTCAGAACCTGCATGATTCCGCTGCCCACCAGTCCTTGACCGACGACGACCACCGTCTCCTCGGGCAGGGGATTGGCGGTCCAGCACCAGACAACTGAGCTTGTCGCCAACGGCCAGAAGGTCGCTGACTCGAAGGAAGCCTCTGCGGGAAGCTTGACTGCCCAGGGGCCCTGCGCCCTGTCCAGATCCACCGCCACGTACTCAGCGTGTGGTGCCGCAGCAGCCACACGATCTCCGATAGTAAACTCCGACACTTGCTCACCCACCGCTTCGACCATTCCGGCGGCGGAGTATCCCATGATGGCCGGGTCCACCGCCTCGGCCTTCATGTACCTCGCCAGGATCTCCGATCCCCGGCTGATCAACGTGACATGGTTGCGCACCAGGATCTCGCGAGGGCCAAGGTCGGGAACCGGGACTTCCTCGAGCACAACGTTGCCAAGCCCTTCATGCTTGCCTAATCGAATCATGCACTCCCCTCCACGTATGGCTCCTCGACCTGCTGCACTGCCTGCTGTATAGCGCTCCGCGCGTTAGTTGAACTGAGCGGAGCCTGCAATCCGGAACCGGTTGAGTCCCTGAATCACACGCCTTGGAAAATAGCATTCCTCAGTTTTGTCTCCACTGATTCTCAGTCCGGGATCGTCGCGGAGGACAAGAACCGACTTTCCCCCGCGCTGTTCCACGCGGTCCACTTCGTACCCGTGAGTGGAGCCGTTGCCGTGAGTCACGATGATCCACTGCCCCGAAAGCGCGTTACCTGAGGCAAGCGTGGCCGCGGTCACCAACGCGTCTTCGGTTGCGCCGTCCGCCTTGCGCGCGGACGACTCGATGATCCCCTCACAGCGAGCCGTCTTACCTGCCAGAACAAACCTCCACTTTGCGACTCGCTCCCCATCAATCAGCCAGGCCGCAACGACCTGGCCCGCTCGTTCACGAATCACGGCGATACGCCCTTTCATCGTGAGACCTCCGGGCAAGCGCCGTTCCGGATACGGCGGCTCATCCATCGTATCAATAATGGTATCCACGAACTCACCGTGCCGCACCTGGAGACCCACGCCGAACTCACTCTTCCAGCTCAGCGGGACACTCCGCACTTCCCGAAGGAAGGGCTGCGACTTGAACGGCTCATGCACGGCAAGGAAAGTGCTGGACAGCGACGCCGCACCACGGCGGCGGACGATTAGTTGCGGCATCCAGAAGTCATAGACTTTCCGATCGTCACCTTCGGATTGCCGAACCCTGGGCGACTTGCCGAGGAACACTTCCGTCGGTTTGTCATTAACCAGGTGGACTCGCACGCCGGTTTGCGCCGGTGCAACAGCAGCGGGAGTGTCTGTCGTGTATTGGAAGGTCACGGTGAATACGCCGTCGGACTTTCCCACCCGGGCTTCCCGGATGACCCCGTAGGGAGAGAAGTCAGACGACTCCGCGACAGGCTCTACCCATTTATCACTCGGTTCGAGCATGGTCTCCACACCGGTGTTGAGAGCCAGCGAACACTCCGCGGTCATGTCCCCATCGGCGCTTCCGTGAAGCAGCCAGTCGTGAGTCTGCCCGCCTTTCACGCGGAAGATGTCCACGACGTACGCGTCGCTGTCCGACACCGGAACCAGCAACAGCAACCGGCGGTAGACTTGGGCGAGTTTTGGGTAAGCCCTCTCCCCTCGCGCTTCCACGGCAGTTAGGCCGTTGAGATCGGGAACAAACAGCAACAGATCGCCATCGGAGTTGCCCATCGTCTGGTCCAGACGATCCATGACAACGGTGTTGTGCCCGACCGTAGAGGACACCCAATGGCGCAGTCGGGTGTGCGTGTAACCGATGTCGCTGAGGAGTTCGCTGCCTTTGGCGAACAGAGACAAGTTGAGGTTGTCCGCGTGAGTGTGCCCGTAGCCTCCGGAAAAATGGAGTTGCGCCTGAAGTTGGTTCTCTCCCCGACCGCGCCCCAGGGAGGCATGACCATATCCCGGCAGCAGCGTTGAGCGGGTTTCCTCCCTCGGCTTGCTGCTGCGCTCCTTCGCCCACGTGTCATGCACCGGGCAGATGCGACCATTGGGGTAGGCAATCAGGTCTGGTGCGCGCAGCGCCTTCGCGACGAAGGGTGACTGCGACTCCAGGTCCATGTCCTCGAAGTGCAGTCCATCCACCGCATCCTTGTATCCCGGTGGATCACTGTATCCCTTCAGAGTCTGCATCACGATCCGCACGCCATTGATCGTCTGGTAATGATACGACGGCGCTTCCTTCCACATCCCGTCAAACATGAACCCATCGCTCAGCATGTTCCCCACCCACCGGTAACCCCAGTGGACATACTCTGGCTCGCCCATGATGCGACCGAGGTTTATCATGTTGCGGGTGTAGGTATATGCCATGTTATTGAGATGCCCGCCGGTCGGCTCCTTGCCGAAGGTGAGGGCATAGTCAATCATCGCCCGGAAGAAGTCATTCTCGATGCGCTTGCGGACATCTGCGCCCTGTTCCTTCGACAACTTGTCCAGCTCCCCGCTGTCGCAGATAAGGTCGTAGGCTTCCGGCAGGCTACCCGGAACCTCGTCCTCCATCCACCGCCCCCACTTCCCACCATCCCAGGGAAAAGGCGGAGTCGGCTTCACCACGTCGCGCCTCTGGTAGGGCCACTGCTTCAGGACAGCCATGTGCGGATACGCCGCGGCAAACTGATTGAGGATGAGGGCCGCCCGACGCGCGTATTCGGGCTTCTGCGTTGCCTGGTATGCCTGCGCCAAAGCGAGGCACTGGCTCACGAACCACGCCCGACGCAGATAATCGGCGTGAGCTTCAAACCAGAAATCCCGGTTGGTCTTCTCATCGAAGTAGTACCCATACGTGACTGTTTCGCCGAGGGCATTGACTCCCGTTGCCGTCCACTTCGTGGGATACTCATCGCTGGGAAAAACGTAGCCGCAATACTTGCACTTCAGCTCGAAAGGCCGCTCGATCGTCCAATCGAACTGGTTGTTGTCCTGCTGTCCCCCGTTGCAGTGGGGGCAACCACAGAAGAGGATCGCGGACTTCGTCGGAATGAGTCGGAGCATCTCCGCCTCACTCATCGCCATCACACGCTTCACGGCGCTCTCATACTCGGACGCGCGGTTCGGGTCAATGTTGTGGGTCAACACAGGATGTTTCACTTTATCCTTTCCCTCCTGAGCGAAACAAACCCTCAGCGAGACCAGCGTCATGACCGCGAGGAATCTTACGAGCTGCAGACTTCCCGCATACATGGAAGGTGCTCCAGCCAGAATTCGATGGGGGCTTCCTATCATCGACTCAACCTTTCACTCTGACATCACGGAGCCTCCAACGACTCCACGCGCAACCTCGTCACCCTTGTTGCCGACAGGGGAGGCGATCCGAGGGGAGCGACTTCGACATCATCAATGAGAACCGCACAGTTGCCCGACAGTGTCCATATCCGAAAGGCCAGCGGCGTGCCCGGGGGAAAGTCGTGGCCCGACAGAGTACACTCGAACCGGTGCCACTTGCCGTCCGGCGGAACTCCGTAGGGAACCTGCTCGAAGTCGAACGTGGGTCCGTTGAAGAAGTTCACTCGAACGTCAGGCGACCCCTTCAGCGTCTTTGCCCAGTAGGTCACGCGATAGGCCGTTTTTGGTCGGACGCGAATCGAGTTGTTGGCGAGAAGTGCGGGCGCGCCAGCGCTGGCGTCGTAAAGGCGAACACATCGTTGGCCCGCATGAGCACCTCCCTCCTCCAGAACAGCACTTCCGGACAGCGACCATCCTACTCGCTCGCCCTCGTTTTCGAAGCCTTGATCGTGGAGCGCGTTCACCGGGAAGAAGGCAATGCTTCGGGCGGGAGGCTTGGGCCCATTGGCAGTCGAGTCGAAGTAGAGATGGAATCGTCGTTGCTCCCTCGACGTCTCCGTCTTGGGCGGGAGCCAGGAAACGACACCCTTGTCCTGGTCGAAGGCGAAGATGGGCAAAGCCAGGGCACGCCCTGCGTTGTCCACCTCCACCACACGGATGGAGTTCGGGTCAATGGAGTCGCCCTTGAGATTCGAGGGGTCGAGAGTCGCCGACAGCGGTTCTCCCGGAACCGCTGAAGAGCCGGCAACCTCCACCCGGGCGCGGTAGTGCCAGAAGGTGCTGAGCCAATCCCGGGGAACGTCGGCGATTGTTGTCTTCAACTCTTCCGACCAGGAGAACTTCTCAGGCGTGACGACCAGTGGAGGTTCCTGCAGCGCCTCTCGGAACGCCTGCGCAAATACCTGATGCTTCGAGTGGAACAGCACGATGCACTGCGCTTCGGCTGACTTCTGAATCGGCTGTGCTCCCGGCCACGGCGGAGAGCAGACCAACTCAAGCTCTGCCCTCTCACACCGGCCTGAATTTGGGCGATCGGCAGGCCAGAAGCCCTGTCGAACAAGGTTCAGTCCTTTCTGGGTTTCGACGATCAAAGAAAGGCTCTCCTCAAAAGTGTCCGGCGACATCAGCGTCAGGTATGGCGGAACCCAACGGCCTTCACGCCACCCGAAGTGAGGGTGCTCTTGGTCGTCCACCATACCCACGAAGTTGGGGAAGCTCTTGGTCAGGCGGTTCGGGTTGACCCGGGCATCCAGGACCACCACCTCGTTGCCGTTCCCAGCGGTCACCAGCCGGTTCAAACCCCCTTGGGCAGCAACACGAGTCGCGATTCTGAAGTAAGGCTGATAGGCCCGGAACTCATAGGTCTGGGTTGTCTGAACGTTCCGGTCTTTCCACTCAACTTGCACCACGCATCGCACGGGCCCCCGCGACAAGACCCGGATCGTTGCAGGCGCATCACTCTGGCGAGTCTTGTGTTCATCAATGAATTGAGTGGTCTGGACGGCGGGGTCCGTCGGATTGTAGGAGCTGAACCTCCCGTAGTTGACACCGAAGGATTCCTGACCGTAGTCGAGCCCGGTCGTACGGGAGATGAGATGAGTTGCCGTCCCGCCTTGCTTTGGCGCGAGCGTCATGCTGAGTGACAGGTTGGAGAGTGTCACCTCGTCGGTGTCGCTGTCAGTCTTCAGAGCGAGATCAGTGGACACCTCCGGCGGTGTTCCTTTGCACAGGTAATAAGTGCGCCCCTCATGAGGCGGCACCATCACGAGGAACCAAACCGTCCCCCCCTCGACCTGTGAGGCCACCGGCGTGCCGTGGGAGTCGAGGAGGAACAGATTCTGGCCCGGTCCCTTCACCGCTACTGAGACCGTCTCGTTTTCGAGATAGCGGTTTGAGGGATTGAAGACAACCACGGGTTGAACGGCGTCTTTGTGCCGGGGGAACTCGGAGGGGACGCTGGCCAACCACGCCTTCTCTGCCTTCTCCCAAGACTGGCCAGAACCAGTGCACTGCAAGGTCACCCTCTTCTCGTTCATTGACGGAGCGATGATACGAGCGCTCGTTGCGGAGGAAGAGGAAAGGGATACAGATTGCTCCACTGTCCGGCCGCTTGGGATCTCCGTGGCCCGCGTCCGCTGACCGTCGAGGGCGACAACAACTTCCTTCGCCGTGGCGTTGACGCAGTACGGATGAGGTTCATTGGTAACGCGCAGGACGGGCCGCGACGCGTCGATGATGTGCGACGCAAGAAGGAGGTCGGGGTTTCTCTCGACCTGCAGGGGACGGAGGAAGTACGTCGGCTGCCCTCCGATCGTCACGACGAGAGCCACCGTCTTCTGCCCCCAGTCGATGTCGTTGCGAGCTTTCAGTTCCAGG
>JACQGJ010000647.1 GCA_016199605.1 Armatimonadota bacterium
ACTGGGTGATTTCGTCCCTGACCGATCCACAGACGGGGGTTCTGGGCGATGCGAAGGAGATCACAGCCGTGGGACATCGGGTGGTCCACGGCGGCGAAAGATTCACCCAGTCGGTGGTCATCGACGACTCGGTTCTCACGGCCATTCGTGATTGCTGCCAACTGGCGCCACTGCACAATCCTCCGAATCTCACCGGTATAGAGTCCTGTCAGAGGCTGTTCCCAAACGCTCCGCAAGTCGCCGTGTTCGATACTGCGTTCTTCGCTACCTTGCCGAGACATGCTTACTTGTACGCCTTGCCACTGTACTACTACGAGAGGTTCGGCCTACGACGCTATGGCTTTCATGGCACTTCCCACCGGTTTGTCGCCTCACGGTTGCGGGAGTTGAACGGAGGGAAGCCCTACGGGAGAGCAATCACCTGCCATCTGGGTAACGGATGCAGCATGACGGCTTTGGCCGACGGCAACGCCGTCGAGAATTCCCTGGGTTTCACGCCCCTTGAGGGACTCGTCATGGGTACTCGGTCGGGTGACATCGATCCCGCTATCATCGAATTTCTGTGCGAGCGTGAGGGAAAGACCGTGCAAGAGGTCACTCAGTTTCTGAATAAGGAATGTGGACTCGCAGGCGTCTCAGGGATTGGCAACGACGTGCGGGACATTCTCAGAGCCGCCGGGGAGGGCAACGACAATGCTCGACTTGCCCTCGACCTTTTCTGTTACCGGATCCGCAAGTATCTTGGAGCCTACGCGGCAGCCATGGGCGGCCTCGACGCGGTCGCCTTTACGGGCGGCATCGGCACCCACTCCGCTCCGATCCGGAAGCAGATTTGCGAGCACCTTTCCTTCCTTGGGATTTCTCTGGACCCGGCCCAGAACGAATCCGCGCAGGCCGACCGCCTCATCAGTGATCCAGCCGCGCGGGTGAGAGTCTTCGCACTGGAAACCAACGAAGAGCTGATGATTGCGAGAGACACGAGGGATTTGGTCTCAAGGTAGCGGGAACCTCTGGCACTTGGGCATATCGTCTCCCCTGATTTGTTTCCCCTCGAATCGTTGACACCTATCGTCTTCGCTCCCTATAATCCCACCGTCGGTTTTCAGACTACCGGCCTGGCTGGGCCCTGCAGGCTGGAGGGAATCACAGTAAGGAAGGATTGACTGATGCTGATAGAGGTTCGTGCTGTCCCCCTCCACCGACAGCCTGCAGAGACCATCGTTATTCCCCTGTTTGAGGGGGAGGCGCTCACTGGCCGACCCTGGCAGGGAGTCGATCAAGCGTTGCGGGGTTTGATCGCCGGTCTCCTCAAGTCGGGTGAGTTCAAGCCTTCGGTGAACGCCACGATTGTTCTGCACACTCCGCGGACACCCGGAGACCGAAAACTCCTTCCGTCCGAGCGAGTCGTGCTCGTCGGTCTGGGTAAAGCGGAGAAGGTAACCCCTCGGACGGTGTGTGAAGCCTACGGAGCAGCGGGAAAGAAAATCCGGGAACTCAAGAGGAGGTCCGCAGCGACTTATGTTCCGGAAGGGAGTCGTTCCGGCGACTATGCCACGGCTCTGGTCGAGGGGCTGATCCTTGGTCAGTATGATTTCCGCCGCTACAAGACCGAGGAGAAAGCGGATGGACCGGAGGCGGAGGAGCCGGTCAACCTCGAGAGCTTGATCGTGGTCGAGAGCGACGCGCGCAAGGCAACGCAGATCGACCGGGCGATGAAGAGAGGCCTCATCAGGGCGGAAGCAGTCGCCTTCGCTCGCGACCTTCAGAACAGACCCTCCAATGATCTCACTCCGCAGGCATTGGCCGCGGCGGCCGCGACGATGGCGCAGGAAGCTGGGTTGTCCTGTGAATTCTGGGATGAGACGGATCTGGCGCGGTGGGGTATGAACGCAATTCTGGCAGTCGGCCAGGGGAGCGCGAATCCTCCCCGCTTCATCACGGTCAAGTATGAGCCAAGAGGGAAGGCGACAGCGACCGTGATTCTGGTCGGGAAAGGAATCACTTTCGACTCCGGAGGCATTTCCCTCAAGCCCGGCCAGGGCTTGGAAGAGATGAAGTTCGACATGTCGGGCGCCGCTGCCGTCCTGGGAGCGATGTACGGTGTCGCACAGTTGAAGCCCTCGGTGGCAGTGTGGGGGATTGTCCCTGCCGCGGAGAACATGCCGGGCGGTTCCTCCATCAAGCCGGGGGACATTGTGAAATGCTATTCGGGTAAGACCGTGGAGATCACGAATACGGACGCCGAGGGCCGGCTTGTGTTGTGCGACGCTCTGGCCTACGCAGTGGAGCAGAAGCCCGATGCCCTCCTCGACCTCGCCACCCTGACCGGCGCGTGCGTGGTCGCCCTCGGGCACAAGGCGGCGGGTATGATGGGAAACAACGAGGCCCTCCTAACGAACGTCCAGGCGGCTGGGGAACGAAGCGGGGACCGAGTCTGGCCACTGCCGATGTGGGAAGACTATGACGACCTCCTCAAAAGCCACTTTGCCGACCTGGACAATGCCGGACCGCCTCGCGTCGCAGGGGCCATTGTCGGAGGGAAGTTCCTTGAAGCCTTCGTTGGAGATACCCCCTGGGTCCACCTCGACATCGCCGGAACGGCCTGGGGGGACAGCGATACTCCCACGACTCCGAAGAACCTCGGTTCCGGGTACGGGGTGAGATTGATCTTGCAGTTTCTCCAGGACTTCAAACCATCGTAGCATGGAGGCGCCCGGCCTTCCCCGGAAAGAGACAATGAAGATCGCGAAAAGCATCCTCGACACAATCGGGAAGACGCCCCTCGTCGCGCTCGATCGAGTCACGTCCGGGCTTCCCGGTCGCGTCCTGGCCAAGATCGAATACTACAACCCCGGCGCCAGCATCAAAGACCGCGCCGCCCTTGCCATGATTGAAACTGCTGAAAAGCAGGGACTGCTGAAGAAGGGCGGAACGGTTGTCGAGCTTACCAGTGGCAACATGGGTACGGGTCTGGCGGTTGTATGCGCCGTTAAGGGCTACCGGATGATCGCCGTCATGTCGGAAGGGAATAGTGAGGAGCGGGTACACATGCTCCGCGCCGTGGGAGCCAAAGTAGTGCTCGTGCCGCAAGTCGGTTCGAAGCGTCTCGGTCAGGTTTCAAGGGAGGACCTGGAGGCCGTGGACGTGGAGACCACTCGACTGACAAAGAAGCTCAAAGCCTTCAGGCCGAATCAGTTCTACAACGAGTCTTGCGCCCATGCCCATGAATTGGCGACCGGCAAGGAAATCTGGGAGCAGACGGAGGGGAAGGTCGGGGTGTTCGTGGCATCGATCGGAACTGGTGGGACCTTCGTGGGAGTCGCGCGCGCCCTGAAGAAGCGAAATTCGCAGATTGAGTGCTACGCCGCAGAGCCGGCGTCTGCCCCTTTCATCGCGGGAAAGAAGGTCACCAACACCAGCCACAAGATTCAGGGAACCGGCTACAGTCTGATTCCACCGCTTTGGGACAAGGACCTCTGTGACGGGTTTGTCACCGCTACCGACGCTGAAGCTCTTCGATTCTCCCGCCTTCTCAGTCGGAAGGAGGGGATTTTCTCCGGCTTCTCCTCGGGCGCAAATGTGGCGTGCTCGGTCAAGCTGGCCCGCAAAGCGAAACCGGGAACCGTCATCGTCACCGTGCTGCCGGACACGGGCCTCAAGTACCTCAGCACCGACCTCTTTGAGAAATGAAGAGTCAGGTTCCGCTCGCCTCTGCTTGCCCCGTCAGGCGTCGTCTGCTACACTGCTACCAGTCCCAACGAGTCCACCGGACTTGATGAAAGGTCGATCTGGATGAAATATCATGCCTGGTTTGCTTGCACTACGGAAGGCTGCTCCGAGACCTATCCCCTCAACGAAGTGATTTACAAGTGCCGGAAATGCGGGAAGGATGACAAGCGGTCGGGTCTTCTGGAAGTGCGGCACGACCTGGGGGCGCTGAGAGAGAGTAGGTCACCGGACCAGTGGAAGAAGCTGTTCGATCGACGCTATCTCCGCAACCTGTACCCCTATGGCAGCGGCGTCTGGGGGAAGAAGGAGTGGGTCTGTCCCAACGTCACCAATGAGAACGTGGTCTCGATTTTTGAGGGCGGCAGCAATTGCTTCTGGGCCGAGCGCTTCGGGAAAGAGATCGGGCTCAATGATCTCTGGATAAAGCTGTGCGGCAACAGTCATTCCGGATCGTTCAAAGACCTCGGGATGACCGTGCTGGTGAGTATGGTGAACCAGATGATCCATGAGGGCACCAACCTGCGCGCGGTGGTCTGCGCCTCCACCGGCGACACTTCCGCGTCGTTGGCAGCCTATTGCGCGACTGCGGGCATACCGGCCGTTGTCATCCTCCCGAAGGATCGAGTCTCGATTCCGCAGTTGATTCAGCCCATCGCCAACGGCGCCTTGACCTTGGCTCTCGATACTGACTTCGACGGCTGCATGAAGATCGTTACCCAGATCTCTCGTGACAAGCGCTACTACATTGCCAACTCCTTCAACTCGCTGAGGTTGGAGGGACAGAAAACGATTTCCATCGAGTTGTCTCAGCAATTCGATTGGGAGCCGGTCGATTGGGTCATCGTCCCCGGTGGAAACCTGGGGAATGTTAGCGCGATCGGCAAAGGGTTCCTCATGATGAAGGATCTGGGGTTGATCGACCACTTGCCTCGCCTTGTTTGCGCGCAGGCTCACAATGCCAATCCACTCTTCCGCCTGTTTCAGCAGGGATTGCCCGAAGGAGAATTTCGTCCGCAGAAAGCAAAGCCGACGCTCGCCAATGCCATCCAGATTGGCGACCCGGTAAACCTGAACAAAGCCCTTCGCACGCTGAAGAAGATTCCTGGAGGTCTTGTCGAGGAGTGTACCGAAAACGAGTTGGCCAATGCAGCGGCCTGGGTTGATCGGTTCGGACTCTTCAACTGCCCTCATACCGCCGTGGCCCTTTCGGCGCTCCTCAAGCTGGTGAACCGAGGGGAGATCAAGTCAACGGACCGAGTCATCGTAATCTCCACAGCGAGCGGCCTGAAGTTCCCCGACTTCAAGATCGGATACCATACGCGGCAACTCACCGGAGTTGCCCCTCGACACGCCAACGAGTTCCTTCCCCTCCCTCCGAAGTTCGAGAACGTCATGGACGCGCTGGAGGAGCACGTGGGGAAGTGAGGCGCCAGGCGTGAACCGCGAGAAGTGAAACGTGAGAAGTGAAACGTGAGTTGCGGGTCGACGGGTTCACGTTGTGCTCGGCACTGCACTGATTTCCACTTAATCTCTCAATACAAGGAGAAACCATGTCAGACTTTGCCCTTCAGGACGGACAGACGGTTGTGTTCATTGGAGACAGCATCACCGATTGCGGGAGGAGGAGTGAGCAAGCCCCCTACGGGGGCGGATACGTCAAAGCGACGATTGATCTGATCACGGCGAAGTACCCCCAGCGAAAGGTCCGGTACTTCAATGAGGGGATCGGCGGCAATACCGTGGAAGACCTGCGCAATCGCTGGCACGACGATGTAATCTTCCATCAACCCGATTGGCTGACCATCAAGATCGGCATCAATGATCTGCACCGGTCTCTGGGCAATCCGCCCACCGCCCTTCCTCCGGACATTTACGAAAGGCTGTACCGTGAGATCCTTCAGGCAACCAGGGAAAAGACGAAGGCCCAAATCGTCCTTATCGATCCTTTCTACCTCAGCACTGATCCGGATCCGGGTTCCTTCCGGAATCAGGTCCTCAAGTTGCTTCCGGATTACCTCCAGGTAGTCGAAAAACTATCCAGGGAGTTCAGCACCCTCCACGTCCGCACTCAGGAGAAGTTCATGGAACAACTCAGACATCGGCCCGCCGACGTGCTCTGCCCCGAACCCGTGCATCCCTATCTGAGCGGGCATCTGGTGATTGCGTTGGGGTTGCTGGAGGCATTGGGGTGGTGAGCAGATTCTGAGTGCGGCTGAGCCTGTCCCCACGTATTGGTGCCTATCACCTCTTACTTGATCTTGTTCTCGTCCACCTGAGCACCTGCATCC
>JACQGJ010000638.1 GCA_016199605.1 Armatimonadota bacterium
CATTGTTGTGAGACAGTTGGACTGTCGAACCCGCCCGCCGCTGTAGGTTCGACAGTCCAACTGTCTCACAACAGGGGATTCTCCTCCTTAACGAGTATAGGTCAGGTAACGACACTGTCCGTGTAACGCGAGGGAAACCGTGGGACGTCCTTTGGAATGGTATTCCGTCTATGTGAAAAGCCATCACGAGAGGAAGGTGGCGAGTCTGCTCGCGGGACACCAGCTTTCAGTCTTCCTTCCGACGGTTCGGGTTAAGAGCCGGCGGGTCGATCGAGATCAGCTCATCGACAAGGTTCTGTTCCCGGGATATGTGTTTGTCGAAGCGAACCTCTCCGATGGAATCAGCCGACTGAAAGTGAAGAAAACGCCGGGGGTGCTTCATTTCGTGGGGTATGGGAATGAGCCCACCTCGATTCCCCACGAGCAGATCGAATCACTCCAGATTGCAGTAGACAGCGAACTGCGGATCGATCCGTATCCCTATCTGCAGGAAGGCCAGCGAGTCGAGGTGGTTTCCGGGCCTTTCAAAGGGATGATAGGGATCCTTGTCGAGAAACAACTGGCGAAGCAACGGCTCGTTCTTTCCATCGACCTCATGCGTCAATCTGTGATCGTGACGCTTGACGCCTGTCATGTGGCGCCATATTAGCGCTCCTCCGAGCAAGAGGAAGACCGTCGGTTCCCTTCATCCCTCACGTCATGATTGAGTTGCAGCGAAGAGGGAATCGACGGGCGACTGCATTGGTGACGTTAGCACTTTTGGGAGGAGACCTGATTCTGGAAGGCTGGAGATTGTGACTGAACCCGACGACAAGCTCACCCCCTCTGCTTCTCAGGAAGCGATGATGACAGCGACGGAAGAGATTGATCTGGTCGATCTCGTCAGGGTTCTCCGGGCCTCGTGGCGAAGGATTCTTCGCTACTCGCTTGGATTCGCCTTGATCGGTGCTCTGTGCTCGCTCTTCCTCATCCCTCGTAAGTGGCAATCCACGACGCGCTTGCTCCTACCCCAGCCGCTGCAAGGGGCCGGGGTAGGGCAAGTCGCTCTTCTACCTGGCGGCCTTGTCGGGGGAGGCGGTGCCAGCGGCTCCGGGTCAGGGGGCCTCGCCGTGGGAGGCGGCGGACTCTCGGCGTTGCTCGGTGGGGCGTCGAACCTCGGCGACACCTTCAAGTCGATCCTGGAAAGCGATTCCGTCAGAGAAACCCTTGCCACAGAATTCAAGATCGGAAAGCGGTATCGGCTCAAGTACCGCGAAGAACGGCTGAAAGCCATGGGTAAGATGATCTCGGTCAAGATAGACGGCAAATCCGGTCTGATCTCAATTTCCGCGACCGCCAAAGGGTCCCCACGAGTCAACCTCGTGAGTATCCTTTTTCCCTCGCAGTGGGGGCCGAAGGATATTAAGGCGCGCAGAATGTCGGCAGGAATAGCCGCGCGGTCTGTAGGGCTTCTGCAGGACTATCTCAAGAGGTCAAATCTCTTCCAGTCCCAGAAGTATCGCCTCTTTGTCGAGGAGCAGGTGGAGGCAACCTACGCGGAGTTGAAACTGGCGCAGCAAAGATTACAGGAGTTCCAGCAGCAGAAGCAGATCATCTCTCCGGCGGCGGAGGCTGAGGCACTGATCAAAACCTTGCAGCAGTTGTTCGAGCAGAAGACAACTGCCGACGTGAAAGCAGGAACTTCCCAGGATCAAATCGCCACAGTGGCTGACCAGTTGAAGGCCCAGGCTCAGACCCCGCTCTCCCTCCCTGCTGATAGCCCCATCGTTCAACAGTGGCGTCGGAAGCTCATTGAGCAGCAGACGGAGCTTTCGATCCTCCGTAAAGACCTGACAGATAGCCACCCGGATGTTGTCCGCCTCCAGTTGGCAATCGACGAAACGAAGAAGCAACTACGCGAAGAAGTCACCCGCGTGCTGAAGGCGGCGGATGAAAAACTGTCGCCACAGTTGACCGACTTGGTCGTAAGGAAAATTGCCGCCGAGTCGGAAAGCAAGGGTCTGTCGTCGGTGATTTCCGTTCTGCAATCCAAAGTCGCCTCCATGCCCCCGGCCATGATGACCTACACTCGCTTCAAAGGGGACGCAGAGGTGCTCGAGAGACGTTACCGGCTTCTCAATGAGGAACTGGTTCGAGCCAGAATGGCGGAAGCGAAAGAGCCCAGTGGTTTTGTGCTGTTGGACCGGGCTGTGGTTCCCACTCTTAAGGCGAGCCCGTCCACGGCGGTGAACTCCCTGGTCGCCGCAATTCTTGGCTTGATGATCTCCATTTTTGTGGTGTTTGCCGGAGAGCGGGCCGCCGGTCAGCCGCCGGTCGGCACTCGCAGTCGGCGAGAGTAGCGCGGCCCTACTCGTATACTCACCGCTCAACTTCTGATTTGCTTCGCCTGTCACAACGAGTGCCTGATTTCTCCCATGCGATTCACTGAGACCCATCTTCCCGGACTCTATGTCGTCGAGCCTAAAGTCTTCCAAGACGAGCGAGGGCATTTCTTTGAGTTCTTCCGTGCGGACAGGTTCGCGGACGCAGGCTTGCAGGGAGCCTTCGTCCAGGGGAATCAATCCCGCTCGCAGGGACGGGTGCTTCGAGGATTGCACTACCAGTATCCACGCAGTCAGGGGAAACTGGTGCGCGTGCTTCAGGGCGAAATCTATGACGTGGCTTTGGACCTCCGCCGGGGTTCACCAACTTTCGGTCAGTGGTTTGGGATGTTGCTGTCCCATCATGAAAGGAAGTCGC
>JACQGJ010000651.1 GCA_016199605.1 Armatimonadota bacterium
CCACAAACACAACCCGCCAGCACGTCACCCGCCATCAACCACTCCCTGCGAACTCTGTGAGTTCGATGGTCGTGGTTCGGTGTAGCAGCTAAGAGACTGTCCAAGAATAACGCCGCGTTTTTTCTGTTGTGAGACAGTTGGACTGTCGAACCCGGTAGCGTACGAGGTTCGACAGTCCAACTGTCTCACAACAGCGCCCTTGTATGCGAAAACGCGAAGTTGTTCTTGGACAGCCGCTTAGTATGATTGCAGTGGATCAATCAACGAACACGCCAAAGGGAATCCTCAGCGACGAGGATCATCCCGGCCCAAACATGTCAGCCGATGAGTCCGTGACGCAGCGCCCAGACGACCGCTTGGACTGTTGTGGGGACGCCGATCTTCTTTCGAACGCTGTCCAGGTACCGGCGCACCGTGCCAGGGCTAAGACCAAGCTGCTGCCCGATCTCGATGGCTGTCGCATGATCCGCGGAGCACTGCAGCACAGCAATCTCACGCTGCGAGAGGAGATCCCCAACGAGAATGTGAACGTCAATCTTGTCCTGGTGCCCATTTGACGTGGGCCCGATATTCACCCCAAATCCCTGCTTCTCGAAAAGCTCGCAGAGCTTGCCGATAGTCAACGAGTGCGCGCACGTAATCTGGACTTGAGGTCGATCAGGCATGGGAGCTTACTCCTTCAGACCAACCCTCACTAACTCTCATGGATGGTGAATCCCTCCCTACGGTGAAGTCAAACGTGGCCCCTCCAAGCCCTTCCTCCCCCGGCAATTCTACTCCCGAGGGCCGGAAGAGATCTTCGTCAACCGCGACAGGAACCTGCCTGAGGTTGTCTATGCGTCACCGCCGTTGACAGGTTACTGCCAGGACATTACAACACACAACCCTTAAAGAACTCTTAAATCTTTGACCCGCGAAAAATCTTTTTTCTCAGAGCGTGTCTGAAAATCGTTGACCCCAACCGGGGGGGGTTGTCGGAGAGATAGGCGGAGAATGGCGTGTTTCACTGCGGCGAGTCGGGTGAGTCGGATTTCCTTTGGAGGTAGATCTCGCAAAGGACGTGGTCTGGCGTCAGACAGAATTGCCTCTGCACGTGGAGGAGTATCTGGCTGAACTGTGGTTTACGAGACCGGCACAAGTGGCATCCCGGGCGAGTGTGCCCAACTCTGTCACCCGCCGGACATTCTCTCACAGAATGGTGATGGCACACGTTATGCGCGGTGGGATAGCCATACAGGGACCAGGGATCACTGCGCCGTCCGAGATACGGACAGTTTCCGGGCGCAGGCGCTGTGCCTTCCATGGTTTCCTGTGTTTCCGTCGCCGGGGCCTTGACCTCCGCTGCCGAATCCGCGTGAACCTCTCCCATGATCACTCCTTTGATGTCAGGCAGAATGCTCAATCATATTAATGATTGCGGAGACGCTTCAGCATCCAGCCGTCACTTCGCAGAGGTTTCAGTTAGCGGCAAATCAATCCCGTGATGTCGGCGTGATTATACCTTCCGGGCGTGCGCTGGTCAACAGTGGTCTCGCCAGGCCTGGCGCATCCCTCTTCGCGAGCCGTTTGCGGGTGAGCAGGAGGAAGCACGAGGGGTCGAGGGGTTGCAGGGGAAGCGAGAAGGGAATGGAGGAAGGGATGATTCCTCTCTTGACAGGTTGAAGTGTGCGACAAAGTATCACACACACCTTAATTGCCTTGAATTTTTGACGCGCGGAAATCTCCCATCTTCACGTCGAACGCCATTCACCGAGCCCTATCGGCAACTTCGTACAAAATCCTCGCGCCCTCTTCCCCCTTCACTGAGAGTGGGATGGTCAGAACTCCGGCTTTCCGTTCTGATTCCACTTCCTCGATCCGTCGGCCATTGATTGCCAAAGCCCAGACCTGAGGAGACGCCTTTGCCGATAGGTGCAGCTTCACCGTGGCCCGGCCGGCGCGGACGAGGTGAGGAAGCTTGCCCCATTCGAGCAGCGTCTGCCGCGCCCGTTCGCCGAACCGCGCACCGGTGTTCTGGAGATCGGTGAGGTGGGTGATGAGAAGCCGTTTGCTGCGGGTGATCGGCTTACCGTCGAGGCTGGAGACCCAGACGGTAGCAGGCGTGTCTTCGATGGTGATGGTAACTGGCCCAGCGGTGACGGTTTCGCCTGCGGGAGCGTAGCAGCCAGCAGTGTTGGGCGTGTTGAGCACCAGCACGTCCCGTGGCGCGTCTATGAGCAGCTCCCCGGTTTCGCTTTGCAGACGGTTGGCGAGGAGGTCCGTGACGTTACCGTCCTCAAGAACTCGTCTAACAACAACTCCGCGGTTTCTCGATCTGTTTGCCAGGGATTCCGTAGCGTCGCCCGGGAATAGGCGCGGTTCTGTTGTTGGACGAGTTCTAAGCCACCCGCGTTTCTTGATCGCGTTGAAGATTTGGTCGCCAGCCTCCGGCGAGTATGGCGCGATGGGCGCGGGGCGACGGAGTGCCGAGGTGGCGCCTTTGGTGGCTGGGAGCGAAAGATCGGCGGGGACCTTACCTCTGCCGACGAAGGTCCCAACCCGTGTGAGAAGCGCGAGCGAGTGCCATGCAGGGGCAATCGACGGCGTAGGAGCCGCCTCGTCGAGCAGGCCTTTCTCGGTCATTGCGACTCCAATTGAATGTCGAGCCGGTCGCATGTCGCCGCGGAGAAAGAGACAGAGACTCGCGCGTTCTGCGGCCTGGTTGAGCGGGTCGCTCACCATATCGAAGTAGCCTGCCGCCCCCGGTTGGAACAGGGTGTCTCGGGTATGTCCGTAGGCGAACCGCCACACCACCGACCAATCCTGCAACGCCGCCATGCAACCCGTGAGGATCCCGCCGACTCCGCGGAAACGTCCGGGACCGGAGTAATTGTACTCGCTGAGGGCAAAAGGCTTATTCAGCAATCGCGTGAAAGCGCAGTGTCGACCACCGGGCGCGCCCTGCGACACAGGACTTCGGTTTTCGCACCGCGACGGGAGCCGCCACGGCTGTTCGAGGAAGTGCGGATGGTCCACATAGAAGTGG
>JACQGJ010000643.1 GCA_016199605.1 Armatimonadota bacterium
ACACTCGGGGGGATCGTCACCTCGCCGAACCGATAGGATCCGGGTCCGATGTAAACCAACCCCGGACCGTCGGCAAGCGCCTTGCGGAGGGCAGGCGTGTCATCGGTCGCGTCCTTCTTTCCGTCCGGGGTGCTGCCGTCATCATTTCTGTAGTCGCTCAACAACCGTGCGTGAGGCAACGGACCGTCCTTTGCTGTGGAGGGGTCGAGGTCGAGAAGGACGGCCGTCAAAACGAGCAGGGCGGAAAGGACTGAATACTCCAAGTGCATTGGTGGTCTCTCCTCCGAAAATAACCCGTTCGTCCAGGAGTTGGACTCCTGGACGCAAATATGTATCGGCAGTTCTACTGCCCTCTGCCGACGGGATGGGCGAGTCGAACTCGCGCCTCATATCCCGTCCCGGAGTCCAACTCCTGGACGAACGGCACGTAGTAACCCGCGAAAACTCATTTTTATCCCGCGTGGTGCGAAGCCGCGCATGGAGGATTCCCTTGGAAAGGCGTTCGCCCCGCGTGCGGGATCAATAATACAGCTTCACGAAATCCGTCTCCTTCAGTGGCAGGGCCAGTTTTACACGGCCGCCGGCCAACCGCTCAAACGGAACGTTCCCCTGATGCACAGACACGACACGCTTCACAGGTTTCCCGGTCTGCACTGTGAGTGTCACTTTCTTCAACGGCTGAAGGGTGTAGTTGGAAAGAGGAACCACCGCGCCTTTCGGGCTTTCCATGAGCACCGCATCGACCAACGGAACGCTGCACTGAATCGGCGGGATCACTTTCGCCTCGCGCACCGGCAGTGCGATAAGGTTGCGAATCCCGTCCGGGTACTTCCAGGGGCAGTGCGAACGTCGCAGCAGGTCCGCTTCCGACACGACCTTCGCCGGATCGGGGAGGCCGGTCTCCTTGTTTTCCATCTTGTTCACCTGCTCCTGCACTTTGTTCCTCTCCAGAACCGGTGGCTGCATGTACGCGAGTCCCGGCAAGAACCCAGAGCAATAGACTGCGCCCTTACCCGCCTTCCCCAGAATAAGAGCCGGTGAGCCATCCTTGAACGTTCCGAGCGTCTGTGCCGCAGTTTTCGGTGTCAACGCCTGCTTGACGGACAGGACCTCCATCTGAGTGTTGCTCTTTGCGACGGTCACCGTGTCGTTCGGCTTGAGAATGTAGAGATAGCTGCCGCTATTCAGATATGGCTGGAACTCTTCCAGCTTTCCCCGATCGGCAGGGACGATCTCATCGAGTAACGATAGCGGACGGTTGTATTCATCCCGCATCGCTGCACCCGCCGTCATCAAGAGCGTTCCCCCGTCCTTCACCCATGCCCTCAGTCTTTCGGCTGAGGTCTGGGAAAGATTCGGCCCACTCAGGTAGCAGACCTTATAGCCCTCCAGCCCTCCTTCCTCAACCCCCTTCTCCGACAGGAAGTCCACCGGTATCTGCGCATGGGCGAGCGCCTGCCAGAGGAACATCCGGTCGAAGCCGTAGGCGTAGTTCTTCCCGAGAGTCCATATATCGGTCGAGGAAGAATAAAGAATGGCGACCTGCGATCTGACTTTCTTCGCGGGGAACAGCAAGTCTTCCGCTCCGCCGATCTCCCTCACCACTTCGGCGTTCGAGTACCAGGTCTCCGGTTTGGAATACCATGCGGAACAAGCCCAGGGCGGCCCACCTTCATGACCTGACCACGAGGGACCATACCAGAAGTTGTTGAAACATTTGACGCCTCGCGCTGCCTGACTCACCGTGTTCAGCTTGATGTCCCACGGCAACCGACCCGCGTAAGCGATGAGATATTGCCCCAGATGCTGGCCGCGTTTCATCGCCGCAGAGCGCATCAGCTCCACGTTGTAGGTGGTACACTGACGACTCGCAGCGCCGTTGCCCCAGTTCTCACTCCAGATCGCGTTCTGGCCCTCCGATTCGAGCAGCTCGAAGTAGTCGACGCCCTGACCATAGAAGTTGGCGGTATAGGTCGCGCCATCGCTGAAGTTCACGTTGACGGGGAACTTCGCGTTGTAGGCTTCGTGAAGGGTTTCCTTCTGGGTCGCCATGAACTTCCCCAGAGCGTGAGTGCGGAACTTCTGCGTGTAGTACCAGAGGGCCGGGTACTTATCTGCCTCGGCAGCCTCCACCGGTTTGACTCCATTCCAGTCAGCGACCAGCAAGTCAGCGGGAGTCTTTCCGAGTTGCCTCACCCATTCGCGGAACTGCTCCGTGCAGGCGGTGCATCGCGCGATATGGGAAGGATCCTGTCCGCCAGGTTCATCCATCAACATGCAGTAGGCAATGTTCTCGACTTTCTTCCCTTCTTTGTTGAACGCCTCCACAGCGGACTTCACCGAAGCCCGCATGGTCGGCAGGTCGGGCTGCGAGTAGCAGTCGTTCTTTACGTGCCAGAGCCCGCCGATACTTTCCTTTTCGCGGTTGGAAAATCCGAAGTGGTCGAGCGTCTTCCATTCGCGCTCGACAACCTTCTTGTCATGGGGCCACCAGCCGCCGGTGCTTTCGCACACAAGGAAGGGGAAGAGCGCCGGTTTCTTCCCAACGGTCGGCCACTTCATGCCGTCCGCGATCTTACCCGTGGCTTCAGCGATGTCGAGGTCCATCTGGAGCTTCGGCAGATTGTCGGGCTGTGAGAAGTCCGGGGGAACAATGAAATTGAAGAGGCTGGGTTCCGCCTCCCGGTCGAACGTCTTCACGATAGCCTTGTCCTCAGGCGCGGTGGCGAACTCATACTTCGCCTTCAGACGCGGGG
>JACQGJ010000641.1 GCA_016199605.1 Armatimonadota bacterium
CCCCACGTAGTTGGAGCATTCCATGTCGGTCGCCTTGTCCATCGCCACTTTCGGGGCGCTTTTCACGGTGCCGTCTTTCATCTTGCGTGGATTCAGAAACAGGAGATAGCCCAGCATGATGATGACCAGAACGACCAGCGTTCCGATGAGGGTTTGCCCCCCATAGCCCGTGGGGTGCGCCCGTCGGTGACCGGGGCCTCGATTCCCTTCTCTCGAACCTTGGTCTCCCATCGTCGGTCACCCTCTCTCAGGGAGTTTCCAGCTCGAGGATCATCAGTTCCTGGCCGTACTCGACCGGCTGTCCGTTCTCGGCGACGATCTGAGCAATGATTCCGTCAGCCGGAGCTGTCACCTCATTGAGGATCTTCATCGACTCGACGACGCACACCAACTGTCCTTCCTTCACCCGCTGTCCCGCGCGCACTAACGGCTCTCCCTCCGGGCGGTCACCGAGATAGACGGTCCCGACGACAGGGGCCTCAACAGGAATAAACCTGAGTGCCGACGAAGAGGAGGACTTGGCGCCGCTGTCCTGTGGCGAGTAGGGCGGTTGTTGGTCCAGGGCGGCGGCAGCGGAGGAACCCAACGCGGACGAACTCGAAGGCACACCTCCGGAAACCCCAGGCAGGTGCTTCTTGATGGTTATCCGACCATTTCCGTTGGTGACGGTCAGTTCGGTGATCTGAGCTTCTTTGGCGAGGGCCACTAATTCACGCACGCGGTCGATGTCAAACTCCAAACGACTCCCCCCTTCCGGCCATCAGCCTTCGTTGTCACGCGCTGGATTTCAAACCCGGCGCAGTATAGCACAAATCATGGTCCCCTGCAATTGAATCGAGCCTCATTGACACCCCGCCGGAGGGTCAGTTAAACTGCCGCTGCAATGACCACTTCCAAGGCCTTAGAGCTACTGCCCGCAAAGGAGCGCCCCACACTGATTATGAACCCTAAAAGACTTCCCTTCTGCTTTTTCACCGTGGCAGCTCTCATGTCTTCCTGGAGCCTTTCCCTGTCTGGCGATGAAAGCTCTCCCGCCACGGGGCCGGGTTCCGCCCCCCTGCCTCCTATGAAACTCGCGCTCCTTCGCTCAATCCCATCACTCACCCAGCGTGGCGAGTGGCTGACATATCGCGGCGACGCCGCTCAGACCGGGCGGTGTCTGTTGCCCGGCAACCTCAGGCAGCCCGCGATCCTGTGGAAACAGTTTATTGGCAAGTGGCGCGTTCTCCTCGACCTCCAGATGGAGAGGACCGGGAAGCAGATAGCGTTGTCAAAGCCCGGGATTCTTTCCCCCAACTATCTCGCGGACCACACAAACGAATGGCAAGCGGGATCCGAGTTGCTCGACCTTGCGGGCGATGGCAAACTCGTTCCCGTCCAGCCGACGACCAACGTGAAGTATGCTAAGTTCCTCCCGGAGGCGAAGGGTTTTCAGAAGTTTGTTATGGAGGATGGGATGGGGATCAAGAGCCGTCCCGGCGGACCGGGGCGACCGGTCGCGACAGGGGCCTTGTATCGTTATGACCGGGGGAGCGAGGAGCTGGTCTGGCGCACCGGGCCGGAGGAACAGTGCGAGGGTCCGCTGTGCGCGGTAGCGGACATGGATGGCGATGGAAAGCTCGATGTCGCCGTCTCGACCTGGTATCGGGTCATGGTCTTCGATGGTGAAACCGGCAGGAAGAAAGACGAGTGCCGCTGGCACAACGGTCGTAACTACGGTCACTTCCAGGTGGCCGACCTCGATGACGACGGCTACCCCGAGGCGATTGTCTTCGCCGATTTCATGATTCACCTCGACCTGCTGCGCAATGTGAAAGGCAAGCTGCAGGTCGGCTGGCAGAAGCTGGTCGACTTCAATCTGTTCCAGAAGCGCAAAGTCTTTCGTGCAATGCCAGAGCCGGTACTTCGAATGGCCGGGCGTGCGCCGCTGCTTGCCGCCAACCTGTTCAATGATGCCGGTGACGACCAGTGGCATGTAGTGCTTTGGGACGCCCTCACGGGCAACGAGGTCGCGAACCTATCCAACCGCTTCTGCGTAGGTCATGCGGATCTCGATGGTTCGGGCAGTGAACAGTTGATGCTTGCGCCGACTTCGCATGTCAACATGCCACTGGTGGGTGATACCTATCTCGCCCGATGGGCAGGGGGCAAGTTTGTCGAGACGCCGTTGCCGGTCAAGGGCCGCTGGCTCACTTATACTCCGCCGATGTCTTCCGACCGCGCCTCGATTGCTGCTGACGGCCGTCGCACGGCGCTCGTGACGGATTCGGGAGACGGCAAGGTAATCTGGATCGTCGCTCCCGCCGAGAGAAAAGCCCCGGTGACGCAGCGCCCCGGCCAGCTTCGGCTTGTCGGCATACGGCTGCGCGGTAGCCGGATGGAGGCTGTCAGTGAACTGAACCTGCCCGCGGGATTCACTCCCAATGTCCGGTGTATATCACGGGACGGGACACGCCTTCTCCTTGCGCTGGACAGCGCTTCGTGGGAGACGATACAGTTGGGGTGCCGTGGTCTTCAAGGGGACGTTGTCTCAATGGACGTTGCGCGGCAACTGCCGGATGTTCCACTCGTCGCGCGGTTTGAGAAGAAGGGCAGACCCTTGATTGTCGCCCCTTACGGATCTGGTGAGGTTGCCCTCCTCCAGCCTCCGCGAACCTCCAAGGAATCCCCCAGAATCCTCTGGCACCGACCGGGGCGCGGACAAACCAATTCGGCGGAGAGTAGTTTGTGGGGCGCGGAGGTGGCGGACCTGTTCATGGACGGGAGGCGAGAGGTGCTCGTCGCCAGTCAGGCGACTTCCGGCGAGGCGCTGTTGCTCGCATACAACCTGAACGGCAAAGAATGCTGGCGGCATGTGTTTCCCCGTTTTTCCGGTGCGCCTCCCGATTGGAACAATGGAGGGATGGTCCAATGGATGGCAGGCGCCTTCACCCGGGAAGGGGTGTCGGAGATTTACGCCTCTTTGCGCCGAAGCGTGATGCACACTGATGAGTCGGTTGTAGTGGATGTGAAGACAGGCAAGGAGACATGGTGGCAGGACAACCTCGACCAACGCGGGTGCGGGGGCACGCCGCTGGCTGTGGCGAGGAGTTCGGAAGGCGGGTGCGCTATCGTCGGTCAGTATCCCGACATCCACTTTGTGCTCGATGGCCGGAACGGCAAACCCGTCGCGCTCACGTCCTTCCCGCATCAGGAGATCGGCGGCTGGTCCGCCTACGCGATCCCCCTACTGTTTGACTTCAACGGCAACGGCACGTTGGAAGCTTTGTCAGGCAGTTGCTCTTACACCCTTGCGCTTTGGACTCTCGAAGGCAAACTCCTCTGGCATACCCCGTATCTCGACGGGACCTCGCGACAGGTGGGAATTCGGCAGCATGGCGGGCAAGTTGAAATTGGCTGTGGAGCCTATCGGGGAGGATTTCGCTGCTACGCGGCGAAAGATGGAACGCTGCTTTGGTCGTTTCAGCCGCGCGGCAATGTCACCACCGACGTTGTGACCTGCGACATTGACGGCGATGGGGAGGAGGAATTCCTCTTCGGCGCGAGCGAAACGCTGTATGCGCTCGGGAGCGAGGGGAAGGGCCCGAAGGTGAAGTGGCAGATGGATCTCCCGAAGGCGCTTTTGTCGGCGATATGCGGCGATGTGGACGGCGATGGCAAGAGCGAAGTCCTTTTGCTTTGCGCCGACGGATACCTATACAACATAGGACAACACTGAACCTGACGCAAAGACGCCAAAGCACTCGTCTCTTTTGCACCTTCGTACCTTTGTGTGAGAATTCGTGATTTGAGGAGGAATTGATGTCATCAGATAAACTTGGCGTAGCCGTGCTCGGCCTGCACATGGGGCG
>JACQGJ010000642.1 GCA_016199605.1 Armatimonadota bacterium
TCCAATTCGTTGTAACCATCTTTCTTCCTCCATGACAAAGCTCCTTAAAAGTCTCGGAATTTCAAACTTGCCAACCAGTCGGGAGTATTGGAGTCCTGGAGTAATGGAGTGTTGCATGACCCCAGCACTCCGCGAACTCGCAGAATTCGACTTCTCCAGGACTCCCTTTTCCGGCACAGCCGGTCGGCGCGAAGCGCCTATGCTCAGGCGTGACTCAAGAGTCCGGTTGCACGATCCATCCTGATCGGGTCTGACGAATCTTAGGGGGAACCGTGGGCGCGACTACTGGATGTCGAAAGCACTGATCTCCAAGTGGAGTAATCCTCCTGGCGCTTGTGAAGAACTTGGACCAGAAACGTTTCCTCTGACCGCGGTACAGCCAGAGATGACCATTCGCAGGCACAACCGCGTGCACTCCGTCTCGTGACCATTGGGTTGGAGCCAGGAGGGTTCGGCGAAAGGTCGCGCTGTTCCGATGAGTGATCTCGTCGTGCAACCTCCCGCTGCCTTTGCCAGAGCCGCCCACGATGCCCTGTCCGGCGGCACCGGAGGGTACCCGCTTCCTCTCCCCCGTATCTACATTCACGCTCCACAGCGAAGGACAATTCCACGATGTGAGCACCAGGAGATCCCGTTCGCCAGACCATCGGAACGAATCGATTGAAACTCCCGGCATTGGTATGAATTTCGGAATGGGCGCGTTGGTCTCGAAGAGGCAGAACTGTTGGCCTCCGTCTTTCTCGTCGACGACTGAGGCAATCAGTTTTCCGCTTGGACTGATTTGCGGCGATTGGCACCACTTACCTGAAGCGCCGTATCGTGACTTCACCTTTCCCTGGGTATCGACCACGCTCACGGTGCAGTCGTTGGGATCCCAGACCAGAAAATGTTGGTGGTCCGGAAGCCAACCTGCGAACGCGCCCTCCACCATTCTGGTGTCTATCAGTCTGCCTCCAGCGAGTCGATAGAGTCCTGTTATGGTCCGAGCATATCCGTGGTTTACGCTGAAGTCCATCGACATGGGACTGCAAGATCGGGCCGAGCCTAGGGCTAACCAGTTCCCATCGCCAGACCACTGGGGCCCGACAGGATAGGGCGATCTGAGCGTGCTACACAGCGTCCGCGGAGGGTTCCCTCGGTGAGAGAGGAGCAAACGACCTCCGGCCACAAGAGCGATCCATTCCCCAGTCGGCGAGAAGGAGATGGGGATGTCGCCAAAGCTGGGACCGATCCCCTGTGCAATGCATTTCTCTTTCACGGAAGGGAAGCGCAACGAACGGAGGATCCAAGCCTCGCTGTTCCCTGGACCCCGCAGGAAGGAGAGGAACTTCCCATCCTTGGATACTGCGGGGGTCACCTCGTGTGTCCACATCTCCGTTCCCGTCAACTGGCGACTCCTTCGGGTCACGATGGAACTCGCGAACTGCCGATCCCTTCCTTCCATACACCAGTCATGGACCACCCCCTCGCCATCCGGTGTGAAGGCAGAGGCGACGAAGTACCCACGGAATTCGTCCGGCAACGGAGTTCGCTTCAGCAACCGTGGACGGAGGTCGGTCTGCCAGAACAGGTCAACGCGATTGCGTCCGGTTATTCCGGTGATCCCAAGCCGCGACGCGTAGTTGTTGGCCCATTCGAGACAAGCCTGCAGCCGCCGGTTTCGGAAAAATGGTCGGAAGGAGGTGCACCACGTGAGCAGGCCGGTACTATCCGGCGACCAGGAGAAACCACATTCTGCGCCTTCTACCTTTGGCAACTGCCAGTTGCGAGGCGGACCAGAACGATCCAACCGAGCAACTCGCCAAAGGCTGTTTGTGTGACGCCCGCGCCGTGGTTCTTCGTAGACCACCGGCAGGGCGCCAACGCTTTCGAGCGTGAATCTACCCAGCCGCATCTCAACGGTTTTCGTCCGGCCTCGCATCGCCTCCGCGGGCAGCTTCACCATCAGGGGCCAGTAGCCGGGCTGCCGGACCAGGAGGGACCAAACACCTTCCCGGTTCGCTTCTCTCCGGGAAAGCTGGAGACGAACCGGGGCTTTTCCGACGGATCGCATGGACCGATCATCGGGGGGAGAGATCACCACCTCAGCGCCTGGCGGTTCGGTTCGCACGCTCAACACGGTTGGCCGGGAAGCGAGCACACGCTGCCACAACAGGGACAGAAGCCAAAAGCAGAAAAGGCCCGTGCAAAGTAGTGAGACCGAACGAACAAGCAGCTTTGCTGGTTTCAGTGCCATGTGCCTTCCGCATCCCCGCCAGAATCCGCTGGGGCAAGGGTTTGGGTTGTTGGGCTCTCACCCGCGAGCAATGGCGATTCCCCCGAGCGGTGATGTCTCTAACGCTATCAGTGCAATACCTGTGGGGAGTCCGGGAAGCGGACGAATGCATTTCACGCGCAGTGGGGCGTCTGCCTCGTTTCCCTTACCTCTGTCTCACCAGTCGCAGTCCCTCACCTTGCCAGAGAACTTCGAGAGCCTTCGCCGGCCAAGGCTCCCGTCCGATTGCAGGGTCACCGATCTCAATCCTTTCATGATCGATGAACCGAAAAAGAACCACCACGTGAAGCACACCGGGCTTCCATCCCCATTTCTTCTCATAGCGAGGGTCAACTCTCGCACCTCGTTCCAGTCCCACAAAAAGCAGGACGGGCTCAGGTGAGGCCCGACGCAATGTGTCGGCATCCCCCGATAGGATTTCCACCTCCCAGGGAGTTCCCACCGTCTTCAGCTTCAGTCCACGGTACAACCCATGCCGGGAGGTGCCTTTCGCGCGGGTAAAACACAGTGCTGCCATCTCGCCTTCTGTTGCCGAGATGCCGTGGCATCTGAGAAGTGTAGCAGCACTGGCAGCAGAGCAGGAAGCTGCTGAAGTCTGCATGCAAACTCCTTGTGACCATAGGTCGCTGCACGCCGGGGGCTCACCCAGCAGCGGTTCGTATGCGAGGTAAACACAACCAAGTACCAGTGGCAGAACCGTCACCAACTTCCGCAAAGATCCGCCGGGAATCCCTCGCCACGCCAAGGCAGCCAAGACAGCTACGAACAGAGGCGCCCAGTTACCGACAACTATCAGATTCGAGAACGGTAACATCCTGGCCAGGTGGATCTTGTCACGCAATACAAAAGCATGGCACACGATTGCGGCCACGACGAGCACTGTGGAAAGCGTCAGAGTCTTCTTTGAGGCCTTCGTCGCCCACCTGAGGGTGGTGAGAAACAAAGCCACAGCCGCCAGCCAGAGGATCATCGTGCCCACGTAGATGTCGGTCAATCAATCACCTCGCTGCGACTTGCCCTTCAACACAGCGGTGAGCACTTCCCGGTTTCTTCGACTGAGGTGCTCGCCTTCAATGGTCAGGTCCGTCATCAGAAGTCCCACCTGTTTGATGTTCATCGTGCGGCCTTCGAGGTCGACCGTCTTGGCGTTTCGTATGAGCAGGTAGAACCCTCCCCATACGTCCGGCACGTATTCACGGAGAGGGAGTATCAGCAGGAAGACCATGAAGAGGACACACAGGCCGATGAGAGAGCCACCAATGTCGGCGACGACGGCGATGGCAAACAGGATGACGGCTCCGAGCAGACCAAGCTGGATTTGACGCTCTGCGCTCAGCGGCTGTGCCGGGCTGCGCGATTCAAGGGCCGTTGTGGAGAGAGTGGGCGCCGCAAAGGAGGACTGGTCGGCCTCGCCTTGCAGGTTGAAGTCTCTCGCCCACTTCAGACCCAGCCACCCGATTCCCAACGCTGCACCGGCGGCCACCAAACGAACCGCCAGTTGCCAGACGGCGGCCAGGGCGCTGGCCGTCGCCGTGAGGTGAAGGAGGTCGGTCGAGGCCAGGGCCATCAGCATCAGGGAAACGACATAGAAGAGGACTGAAACTGTCTTGGTGAGAGAGTCGGATAACGGCTCGCCACGAGCGCCGGGGATCGGCAGGAGGGAGTCCAGTCTGGTTTTGATGCCCGGGCTTTGCATCGCCAGAGTCACTGCGCGCGACAGCCAACCGCCGGAGACCATCGCTAAAATGATCACGAACGCAAGGGTCCACGCTTTTCCTGTTACCCATAGGATCGAGTTGGCGACGTCGCTCACCCCGTGCTCTCTCGCAAGCCACCACGCCGCGACAGCCCAAAGAGAAGCCACACAGAGGTATCCAACGACGTCAGACGGACGCGCTCGCGGGTCGCCTTTGACCGGAGCAGCGGGGGCCCACGGGACGGCAACCAACGAGTCGAACCCCCGCGCACTCAGGAGAGCTTTGAGGACCGCCCCCGCAAACTTCGCCAGGAGAAGGGCCGCGAGAACCACCTCCGCATCTCGCAGCGCAATCTGCGTCTCCCGGGGCAGATCGTTCCACCAGGTCCAGAAGGCATTCAGGTCCACTACCATGATCCTCCACCTCGCTTGGAAAGAGTGAGATTCTCACGCGCCTGTCACAGATATCTTTGACTCGACCCGGCGTTTTCCTCCTGCAGTTCGGAGATTGTGGCGGGGAGGGGAGTTTGGGGGAAAACGAGGAGAGACGAGGAAGAAGGCAAGATACCCGCCGGACAGGACTTCGCCCACCCTTAGTACAGCGTTTCACAAATGTCTTCCGAGTTGTCATTGCGAACGGAGTGAAGCAATGACATTCCCGGAACGAACTTACGAAAGGCTGCA
>JACQGJ010000658.1 GCA_016199605.1 Armatimonadota bacterium
GCCAAAGCCGGAAAGACCACATAGGGAGGCGTCTGGAAAAGGTCTCCCGACACCAGGGAGGCGATGTAGCAGAGCGTGATGAGCACGAGCGGTCGTTGAGCCATAGTCACACCCGCACGAAGCTCTTCATCTGCTCGAACTTCTTCGGACCGATTCCCCGAACTTTCATGAGGTCCTCGACGGAACTGAACCTTCCGTTCTGTTTCCGGAACTGAACGATCCTTTCCGCCGTGGAAGGTCCGACTCCGGGCAGCTTCTCCAACTCAGCCACTCCCGACCGATTCAAGTCGATGGAACGAGGCGAAAGTCCCTGTGCTTTTTTGGTTGCAGCAGAAGAGGTTCCCGGTCGTGGTGCTCCGGCAAAGCTTGTCGCCAAACCCCGCTCCGACAGGTCGGGAACGTAGACTTTCTCTCCGTCTTCGAGAACCTTCGCGAGGTTGAGGCTGTCCAGGTCCGCCTTGCCCACGTGCCCTCCGGCAGCCCGGAGGGCATCCTTCACGCGGCTGGTCAGGGGAAGCTCGTAAACACCCGGATTGCGGACTCTCCCCGCGACGTGGACGATGACAGATTCCGGGATCTCCTTTTCCGGGAAAGGAGACTCGGTGAAGAATCGGTCCCGGGAATGCGAGGGGAAAACGGGAGAATTGCGGGTGAGCCACACAAGTCCGCACGCCGCGAGCACTGCCAGACATGTGGCAAGGATGATCCGTTCTACTCGAGAGAAGAACAGCATGAAGCCCTCCACCGATGGGATGATCTCAGATGAACGCGCTGGAAACGGTCTACTGCGCCTTATCCAGCCACGGTGCGTCGAACCTCTCTACTTTTACGCTTCCCATTCCCCGCCGGACGAGCGCCTCGACGTCGAGCTTACTTTCTACCGCCAGAACCTCCTCCAGACGGGAACGGGTCACAGGTTGTGGTGGCATGAACAGAGGACAGCAGTCCTCCACGTGGGGTGTAATCGAAGCCTCGTAGGTTCCGAGGGCTTCCGCCGCCGCGATGATGTCGCGCTTGTCGTCCCCGATCAACGGACGGAGAACCGGGAGAGTGGCCGCCTCATCAATGCTTCTAAGATTCTGGAGAGTCTGTGAGGCGACCTGACCGAGACTCTCCCCGGTGCCGAGAGCGAGAGCCTTCTCCCTGCGAGCGATCTGCTCTGCGATACGAATCATCAACCTTCGGTAAAGAACGATGCGGTAATCCGGGTCGCACTGGAGGCTGATCTCCCGCTGGATCTCCCCGAAGGGCACGAGGTAAAGGAGCGACCGCATTTGGTACTCGGTCAGATGCTGAACCAACTCCCGCGCGACGCCTTGCGACGACCGGTCGGTGAACGGCTCACCATGGAAGTGTACGAAGACAATCCGGCAGCCCCGGCGCATCAGCTTGTAGGCTGCCACCGGTGAGTCGATCCCACCGGAGAGAAGGCAGACGATGATGCCGCCGACCCCCACGGGAAGTCCTCCTGGTCCGGGATGCCGTCGCGTGTAGACGAAGCTCTGCTTCCCCGTCAACTCGATGAAGCAGGTCATGTCCGGATTCGCCAGGTCCACCCGTGCCGGGCGACGGTCGAGGACATACGACCCGACCGCGGCGTTGATCTCCATGGAGGTCATGGGATACGCCTTCTCCGAGCGCCGAGCAGCGATGCGAAAGGTCTCGAACGGCTCCTCACGAAGGAGTTGCCACGCCGTGTCCTGCATCGCCCCCAGGTCCGTGGTCGTGGGGTTGGCGAACGAGAACGAGGTGACCCCGAAAACTTTGGAGAGACGCGTGCAAGCCACGTCCAGGTTGGCGCCCTCCCCCAGCGGGACCTCGATCCGCCCGCGCAGGCGACGAGCACCTTCATGATCGACCCCACCCAGGGCGCGGTCCAGGTTGTTCCGAAGGACATCCTCGAAGAAATGGCGGTTCTTGCCCTTCAACCCGATCTCGTGATAATGGACAATGACAGAGGAAGTCATGGCGTGCCGATTGTAGAGGTTTTCATGGCCGCGGTCAAGAAGGGAATCAGGCGGGGAAACTGCGGACGTTGATCGTGGGCTTGTGAGGTGGTAAAATACCCGACAAGCTTGTCGAGGCATACGACTCATGCCTCGACTCGGCGCACGCGGTGCGCGGGCAAGGGAGTCATTCGAAGGAGGAAGGTGGAAGATGAAAAAGCACGTCATCGCCGTACTCGCTGTGGGAGCTCTCACACTCGGAGTAAGACCGGGGTCTGCCCGGGAGCTACCCGAAGCCTGGGAGCTACAGGTAACCTCTGCTATCCAGGCGTATCGCGCCGGAGACTGGACTGCTGCCGAGAGAATCATGAACGGATCTTTCGGGGGATCTGGTGTGATCGTTTCTATGACGGAAAAGAAACCAGAACAGTTGGTTCCGATCTTCGAGACGCCGAACAGGAAGCTCGACTTCGAGTCGTTTTCTCTGCGGGCGACGGACCTTGTCAAGGAATTGCTCGGCGAAACGAGACTGAACCCCAGCGCCTATTTCGACACGATGGCGGCACAATACGCCGAGGAATTTGCGAAGTTGCGCGCTGCCCTGAAGGACCAGAAACTGCCCCCAGTCATGGAAACCGCCCTCGGCGCGACGCACCCCTCCCTGTCTTTGATCAAGGAGAGTCTCGAGCGTTGAAAGTCTCGTCCATCAGAACCGTCCTCCTGGATATGGATGGTGTGATCTACCTCGGCAAGCGAGTCGTGCCCGGCGCGGTTGCAGCGATTGCCCGGCTTCGGGAGAACGGATTGAGGGTTTGCTTCTGTTCCAACAACTCCAGCAAGAGCCGCACCGACTACCAGGAGAAGCTGCGTTCGCTGGGCATACCCTCCGAGATCGAGGAGATTGTCAATTCGGCGCGAGCAACGGCCCTCTACCTGGAGGAAACCGGCAAGCTGCCTTGTCGCGTCCTTGTGGTGGGGGGAGCCGGCCTGGGTGAGGAGTTGTCGAGCGTCGGCGCGGAAGTTGTCGTGGATGGAGTCACCGAGGCAGACTTCGTGATCGTTGGTTTCGATCGTCAATTCAACTACGAAACGCTGACAAGAGCTTTCAAGGCTCTCGAGAAGGGCGCAGGGTTCATCGCCACCAATCGAGACGCCACCCTCCCACTCGAGGACGGTCAGTACCCCGGTGGAGGAACGATGGTAGCCGCTATCGAGACAGCCATCGGTCGCCCACCGATCGTCATCGGCAAACCGAGTCCCTATTCCCTTCTAAAACTTCTGGAGCAGGTCGGGGGATCACCGGAAACGGCGATGATGGTTGGGGATCGCTTGGAGACTGACATTCTCGCGGGAAAGCAGGGAGGACTCCAAACTACTCTCGTCTTGACTGGCGTCTCCACCAGGGAAGAGGCGGACGAGGCGCCGGACTGCATGACCCCCGACCATGTCCTCGACAGTGTCGCAAATCTGCCCGATCTGTTGGTGTGATCGACCGGCGGCTCGAAAAGAAGGGGTATGCGACACAGAGAAAGATTCTCTCTGACGCATACCCCTTTGTCTTAACCCGACAGGGCAGGTTACTTGTCAGCAAAGGCGGCGTCGAACGCTCGCCCCGAAGCCTCGAAGTCGAGGTCTTTCACGAAGGAGCACGCTTCTCTCGCGCCATGCTCCCGGTCCATGCCGCTGTCTTCCCATTCGACTGACAACGGGCCTTTGTACCCGATGTTGTTGAGCGCCCGGATGATCTCCTCAAAGTCGATGCCGCCGCGTCCCGGTGACCGGAAGTCCCACCCGCGGCGCGGATCGCCGAAGTTCAGGTGCGAGGCCAGGATGCCGGTGCGGCCATCGAGAGTCACAATCGCGTCTTTGATGTGTACGTGGTAGATGCGGTCCTTGAACTCGTACAGGAACTTGACCGGGTCAACGCCCTGCCAGTGCAGGTGACTCGGGTCGAAGTTGAAACCAAACTCCTTTCGTCCACCCAGAGCTTTGATGGCGCGCTCCGCGGTGACGATGTCGAACGCGATCTCCGTAGGATGAACCTCGAGACCGAACCGGACCTTGCACTCCTTGAAAACGTCGAGAATCGGGTTCCATAAGTCCGCCAGGAGCTTGAAGCCTGCCTGTATGTCCTCGGGCCCTACCGGTGGGAACGAGTAGAGGTAATGCCAGATTGAGGAGCCTGTGAAGCCGTTCACAACTTTTACCCCGAGGTTCTTCGCGGCCCGAGCCGTGAGCTTCATCTCCTCAATCGCCCACTCCCGCTTTTTCTCGGGCTTGCCTTTGCACTCCTTCGGCGCGAAAGCGTCGCTGCGACTGTCGTTGAGATCCAGCACCAACTGTCCGGCGAGATGGTTGCTGATCGACCAGACTTTCAGTCCGTACTTTGCCAGCAGGTCGTGCCGCCCCTGGCAATACTCCTTGCTCTCCGCTGCTTTACGCACGTCGAAATGATCGCCCCAACATGCGAGCTCGAGGCCGTCATACCCCCAATCACTTGCTTTCTCTGCCACCGTTTCCAGCGTCAAATCCGCCCACTGGCCGGTGAACAATGTTACGGGTCTACCCATGTATCCTACCTCCTTGGAGAATGTTCGCCCAATGAAATGGTTTAGGTCGCTTCGGAAAAATACCAAAATCGAGACCGTTCGTCAATATGCAATTCACAAGGATGCAGATCATTGCTCGTGCGGTTTCGGTGGTTGGTGCGTGCGTATCGACAACGCCCGGGAGATTCCCTGACAAGGATCGGTTTGTTATACTATGCGAACGAAGGAGACAGAAGATGGATTTGATCCCGGCAACTCTTGGCAGGAGCACTTGAGAAACGCATGACCCCTCGTGAACGATTCCGCAGACTGATGAAGGGCGAGTCGGTTGACAGGCTTCCGGTCCTCGCTCTGGAGCCTTATGAGTCGAGCGCCCTGGAACGGTGGCGCCGCGAAGGGCTTCCGGCCGACGCCTCTCCCACCGACTTCCTCGGTATGTCGCGCCTTACGCATGTCCCCGTAAGTTTTGCCCCCATGCCTTGTTTCGAGGCGCGCGTGCTCCATGAAGACGAGACCTACGTTGTGGACACAACCTATCTGGGAGCGACGGTTCGGCGACGCAAGGACCAACCGGACATGTTCTACGGCCACGTGGATCATCCCATCAAAACCCGGGCCGACTGGGAGCAATACAAGGAACGGCTTCTCGCCGAATCTCCGGGACGCCTGCCGGACAACTGGCACCAGGAAGTTGTCCCTCGCCTGAGATCCTCAGAGCATCCGGTTGGCGTGTGCCTCTTTCCCTTCTTCTTCCGCTTCTGTTTCTACACGCTTGGAATGGAGCGGTTCCTCTCCGCCTTTCATGAGGAGCCAGACCTCGTGCGTGACATCTTTTCACACCTCGGTCAGTTCTTTCTTGAGATTCTGCGGCCTGTGGTTTCCAGCGTCGAGTTGGACTATGTCCTCTTCGCCGAGGACCTCGCGGGCAAGAACGGTCCGCTGATCTCACCAAAGACTTACGAAGATTTCTGGTATCCTTACCAGGATCCGATCGTGCGGTTGTTCCACGACCACGATGTCCCGCTTGTCTGCCAGTGGAGC
>JACQGJ010000648.1 GCA_016199605.1 Armatimonadota bacterium
CGACCGCGAGCGGGTAATCTCCTCTACACTTCCTCAACCCTCCGCGGCGGGCAGGAGCCGGTGACTATCGCCGTTCCCTCGGCAAAGCGAGATACCTGCGCCTTTACACCACCGATGCCGACGACGGCATTGGCAGCGATCACGCTGTGTGGGGAAATGCGAGGGTGAAGTGAAGCGGTATTACAGGCAAGTCGGGGGTTGATAACGGGCGATCCTCTCCACGCCCCCGCCAATCCCACCCGCCTCCTCGTGGACGTGTGCGCAGCAGAGCTGTGGGGTCTGACGGAGGATCAATGGGAGGGCGGTGCGGAGGAGTTTGAGGGAGTAGCCATTCTCACCTTGAAGAAATCTTTGACAACAGCCTTGGAATGACACTACAATCTGACACCACATGATGAGCCTATTCTACGGGCTTAATGGAGGTAGGAGGCATGAACACAGCCGTTGCTCGACAGATCACGCTTCGTCTGCCGGAGCCGCTCTATCAGACGGTGAAACACGTGGCGAAGCGACGACACACAAGCATCAACCGCCTGGCACAAGAGGGATTGCAGCGGCTTGCAGAAGAGGAGCTGGCCGACCGGATGCGCGCCGCTTACGACGAACTGGGGGCACACCCCGAGGAATGTGATGTCGAGGTCTTCTTTGCCGCGCAGAGCGAGGTGGTAACCCGTGACCCGGCGTGAACTCCCGCGCCCCAGCCGCGGCGAGATCTGGGAGGTGGACTGGTCCCCCGGTCGAGGTTCGGAACAGACGGGGAAGCGCCCGGCCCTCGTGATTCAGAACGACCATGGCAACCATTCCTCGCTGTATCCCAACACGATGGTTGCCGCCGTCACCAGCGAGGGACGCGAGATCCCTTTCCATGTTTTCGTCCACAAAGCCAGACTCAATGGGCTGAGGTCTGATTCGTATGTGAAGTGCGAACAGCTTATCACCATCAGCAAAGAGCGGCTGGTCGGGAAGGCATGGGGAAGGCTGACCGAGGAAGAGATGGGGCAGGTGGAGGAATCGCTGAAGCGCAGCTTGGCGTTGACCTGAAAGATGTGTCAGACGTGCTGATTTCGGCCGCTAATACTACTTTGACTAAGCCAGCTTCGTTCGCCTGCTGAACTAGACCAAACCCAACGTCCTGCCGTCCGCCGGTGTGGGGAAACGCAAGGGAAAAGTGAGAGATGTACCAGGGGGGCACCAGTCTTCCGTGGTTCTGAAGACAAGAGGGAGGCACCGAATCTGCTCGCGATTGCCTGTCGGATCAGAATCGACTATAGCTCTGGCGAGGTCTTCAAAACTCAAGGGGTGTTTTAGCTGTAGCATGAGCACGAAGGTAAGGAAGACACCCTGAGCCTGATCGTTCCGGAGCGCGTCCAGTTCGTCGAGGATATCTGGGATAGCATCGCAGAAGTTCCCGATTCGGTGGAATTGTCCGTCGAGCAATAGTCTGAACTCGACCGGCGGCTCGAGGCGTATCACCGGAGCCTCGACGAAGGCTCCCCTTGGGCTGTCGTGTGAGCCGACGTCGGGCATGGGGTAAGGGCCGAGCCCTGTGGCGAAGACCGAGCCAGAGGTTGAGTGCGCGCATATAGCGTCCGCCAAGTGCCGGTGAGACGAAATCCGGTCGGGCATGGTTGAAAATGAAACAGGTAGTTACCTTCATCTTGTGGGTCGCCATCACAACGTTGACTGCGTGTTCTTATGCGGAAGACTCCAAGCCCCTCCGGAAGACATTGATCACCCCCGAAAACAAGCACCTTCTCTACTCTGGTTACGCGCAGCTCAACGTCACTGCGTCGCGTGCTTCCTGCGACCGGTTGATTCTGGACTCGCCGTTCCACGTGGATAATCCCTCAACCAGCATCAGGTTTCGCACGAACGCGAAGTCGGTTGCCGTGGTGCTGGAGTACGCCGCGAAAACCGAACTGTCGCCCGGCCATCATGCCTACAGTAGTAATGGCCTGTGTCTCGTTGACGGGCAGAAACGAGGGACCTGTACCCGCCTCGGTGATGCGGGTGGCAGACAAACAATTGACCTGAGCACATCAAGCCCTGGCAGCCACACCTACGAAATCCTCCTGCCTGTTGCGGACAAAGTTACCTTTTGCGGCGTGGAATTGAGTGAAGGAGAGCGTCTCAGCCCAATCAAGGAGAAGCCCAAACTCCGCTTCGTTCCCTACGGCGACTCTATCACGCAGGGCTTCTGGGCGTCGGACCCGTCGAAGACCTATCCCTATCTCGTTGCCAGGGAAAGGGGCTGGCAACTGGTCAACATGGGGTTTGGCAGTCGGACAGCGACACCGTCTGACGGCGAAGCAGTCGCGGAACTCCATCCCGACCTTGTGACTATTCTCATCGGAGTCAACGACTGCCTGGGAAACGCTCCTTTGTCCGCGTATCGGGAAAGCGTCCGCGGGCTGATCAGCAATCTCCGCAAGGCGAAAGCCTCCCTGCCCATCTACGTCATCACGCCGCTGAATATCCCCGGGCAATGGAAAGGGACCGAGAAGATAGACCAGTATCGCGAAGTCCTCCGCGGTGTGGTGAAGGAATCGGGCGACGCCAACCTGCGCCTGATCGAGGGCCCCGACCTGATTCCCAATGCGACCCAGTATTTCCAGGATGGTCTGCACCCCAACGACGCGGGCTTCGCCCTGATGGCGGAACGTCTGCAGCAGAAACTGAAAGAGAATCGTCGTAAATGAACCTCACCCTCCTGACTCTCCTGCCTCTTTCCCTGGTTACTTTGCGGGACGAATATCGCCCTCTGTGCCACCGCCCCGCTGAGTATCTTGGCTTCTCCTTCGCGGGCACCCTTGAAGAGAACGCCGCTATGCGCGAGGCGGGAGCCAATGCCGTCGGCATGGGCGCGATGTGGTTCCCCGTTGAGGACAAAGGCGCGCCCCACGGTTGCGGAGTGAACGTTCCGATTCCGGCCGGAGTGCTTGGGCAGTCGTTCGTCGCGCACGAGGAGTTCGACGGATTCCGTCCCTGCCTCCCCACCATGGTTTCCAGAGATAGTGGCTGCCGGTGGACGCTCAGACTCGCAGAGTCCGAGCGCTCCAACCGGGAGAAGAGCTTGGCTGAAGGGGTCTGGGCACAGGTTCAGGACAACTCCTGGCCGGAGGCCACGTTCCCGCCCCAGTTGCCCGGGTCTTATCGGTTTGAGATTTCTGAGGCGACAGGAACCTGGATCGGTTGGTGGGCGAGGGGCGGAAATCCCTATCCGGACGGCTGCGCCTCAGTGGGCGATCGAGCGCAGGAAAGCGGCGAACTCTGCGAGTTCGAGGACTTCGAGTTTCAACTGCGCTCCGGAGGAAAGTGGAAGGCGGTCGTACCGGCCAGCAGCGACCATCAAGCGATGCTCCTGGGTCCTTCCCCCTTCCAGCAGTTGTCTGGTCTTGGGATGGGTGTCGCCTACTCCGTCGGCAACTGGAACAACCCCGGCTTTCCCTACTACCCCGACTGGTTCTACGAACGATTCCCCGATTGCACAGAGGTAGACCAAGTTGGCCAACCGATTCTGGGGGGGATGTTTGGGAAGGCGGTCCCCTCACCCGGTCTCGGACACCCTGTCATTGTCAATGGCACCTCCCGGTTCATCAAAGCAACCGTAACGGCTCTGCGGAAGCAACGAAACTTGCTCTACTGGGTCATGGGCGGGGAGTCGATGTACGGCACCTACAGCTTTGCGGAAAGGTGGACGGACTACGGCCCCCATGCCCTGTCACAGTTCCGACAGTGGCTTCAGGCGCGCCGGTATCAGAGTGTCGCTGAACTCAACAGGGCCTGGCGCACCTCATATCCGTCCTTCGAGAACGTCGACCCACCACGTCAACGTGATGAGAGCCAGCGTTGGCTCGACTGGCTCGACTTTCGATTTGAGGCCGCGGCGGAACGGTTTGCCTGGCATTACCAGGCGGCGCGCGAGTCCGACCCTGACCGGTTGATCCTGACGTGCAACCACGGGACGATGTATCACGACAACACCTACGCCGCTCTTGGCGCTCGGTTCGAGCTTCACGCCGCGGCGTCCGACGGCTTCGAGACCGGGCAGATCATGACCGACTCCGACCCCGACCTCTACAACCTGCTCTATGTGGATACGATCTCCCCGCTGGGCAAACCGTATTGCCCGGTGCGTCTCGCCTATAAGAAAAGCGACCCAATGGCCCGGGGCGGCGGAACGAGCTACACGCCGGAGGCCGCTCGTCGCTATGTCTATGAAAGCCTGGGCGCTGACGCCTGGCATCTCGGCCTGATCCAGTGGAGTGGATCGCTGCCTGATGGAGAGTGGGGAGTCATGGGCACACCGGCTGAAAAGGAGATCCGTCGTCTCTTCGGCGAGATACGCCAGCTCGCGCCTTTCCTCGAAGACATGCACTGTCTGAAACCTCGCGTCGCCGTCTTTCTATCTCATCCCACTTGGGCGCTGCGAGGGTTCCTGCCGGAATGGCGCGCACTGCATCGAGCCATGGTGGAACAGCACATTCCCAAAGCGTTCGTGTCTGATCTGCAGCTCACGTCGGGAGAAGCGGCAGACTACAAAGTCCTCCTCAGCCTCAAGAACGATTTGATGGCCGAAGAAGGCCGCGCCGCCCTGGAGGAATACAAGCGCCGGGGAGGGACCGTTGTCACCGACCCCACCGCTCGGCTCAATGACTCCTGTCGACCGGTGAAGATCACCTCTGCCGGGAAAGCTCGCCGACCGGTGGAAGAGGAGACCGCCTCTCAGGTAGACTGGCCGCAGGACCTCTTCGGTCGCGTCGGACTCGCAGAGAGCCCGAGGTCTCTGGGGCAGACGGTCACGCTGAACCACTCGGGGCTGCTCAAGGTGGCGATTTGCATGCCGACCTACTGGAAGAAACCGGAGGTGGGGTTTCGATTCGAAGCGCGGCTCAACGACCCTCAAGGAATTCTGCTTGCGCGACGAGACGTCCCCGGAGGCATCGGCGATAACGCCTGGGTTGACCTCGACCTCCCCGGTCCGCCGCCCCCCGCGGGATCCCTGCTGTACGTGTCCGCAACTCCTGACCCCGCTCTGAAGGAGGAGCACCTCGGTTGGTGGTCGAGCCATCGCGACGTTTACGAGGGAGGGCAAGCGTACGAGGACGGTCGGCCCATCACGGGAGATCGAAAGGTACGTTTGACTTACGCCGAATCGATTCCTGCCGACCGAGTGGTCGAGAGTTTCGTCTTATCTGATGGCCTGAACTTCGGGGTGATCCTCATCAACACCAGTGCCGACGCCGTCTCTCTGAGGATCGACCTGACTCATCTCGGGGGTTCCAGCGGAGAATCCCAGGCATACACAGTCTACGCGCCTCTTACCCCCGACACCTGGAAAGGCCAGGGATTGACCGGTCAAACCCAACTTGCAGCCAACGGTACGGCGTTCCTCTACGTGCAACGCAAGGTGACGCGCCGCCAGGTGGAAGCGTTGTTGAGGGATGCATCGAACCGCGTCGCCAAGTGGCGCGAGCAGAAGGCAACCACGCCTTTCGCCGAGTACGCTCTGAAGAAGGCGAGGCAGTTCACAACTGAAAGCAAACTCGAGAAGGCAGCGGCGATGGCGCTCGGAGTCTGCGGACAGCTTGGGTTGAGCGTACAAGCCGACGGACATGGGGACCTTGAGGTGCTGGCTCGTGTGTCGGATGGCTCCGGCAAACCTGTAGCCGGAGCAAGGGTCGCCGCTGAATTCACCCCGACTTGCGGCTATCACCGAACCGTCAGCGAAGACGGGCGCGGAGTCTACCGCCTGCACCTTTCGCAGCGAGACCTCCCGCGACGATACGATTACGAGGCTCAGAGGTACGTTCCGTTCTACGGGCCGCTGCGGATCCGCGTCTCAGCCCGGAGCGGCAGGCTTCGTGCCTCTCGGTGGGCGGACGTGGTGGTGCCTTCCGGCTCGCAGTAAAGTGTCCACGTTGTCGTGAAGAAGTCATCGCGGGAGGGCGAGGCTCCTGCCGAGCCGCTGTGGGTAAAGAGACAAAGGGATGCAAACAGGACAGAAGATCGTGGCACTGCGGATCGCAGTGGTATCAATCGTGACCTGTATCGGCGCGCAAGATTCGCGGGCTGGACGAGCACAACCACTCCCGGCATGGATCCGTGAGCACGTGGGTGTTTCCTTCTATGCGAAACGCGACGCAGGCGACACTTGCACCATGGAAGAGCTTGTGGAGGTCGCAACACAATTGGGCTGTCCCGGAGTCATGACCTGGGTGGATGGTTCAAAGCCCGGCGACCTCTTGCGGAATCTTCAGACTCCGGTGTATCAAGACCTCCTTCGTCGTTTCCGCTTCGTCAAGCTGAACCTGTGCCAGGCCTACATTGGCGGCGACTACGACTACAAAGCCCGACCCATGTCGGAGGCCTGGCAGGACGTGGAGAACGACTGGTATGAAACCACGCGTTTTCTCATCACCAAATTGCGCGGACAACGCAAGACGCTGATCTTGAGTTACGGCCAGGAGTTGAATGTGTATTTTGGCCAGCGTGATTCCCGCCCCGACTTCCCCGTCGCCGACTATGTGGCCGCAGGTCACCGCGGAATGAGGAGGGCCATTGGTGAGGCTGGAAGGCTCGGAGGGCTGGAGGTCTTCGACCTCGCCGAAGTGCAGTTCTACATCGAGTTCAGCGAATGGGTCGATCGGTTTGTCCCACATCTGACCGTCGACTTGTTCGGTCTGACCTACTACCCGAACGGCATGACGCTGACCGAGCAACTCGACTACCTCGCGGCCCGCGCCCCACGCCATGCGAAGTTCGGTAACCGCAACATTGTTCTCAGTGAGTTCGGGACAGCGCTGGAACAGGTCTACTGGGACGAGAGCAAGCAACTGCGATACATGAGGGATACTCTCCGCGAAGCGCGAAACTGGGGCGTGCCTTATGCTTTCTGGTTTCAACTGACCGACACCGACTTCGTGATGAGGGTCGCCGGATTCCATGGTCTTTGCGGTCACAAAGACTTCCCTGTCAGACGGTTGACCTGGGACTATCTCTCCGCCATATTCAACGGCAAAGACAAGCCGAAGCTGCCCAAACGCTCACCTGAGGAGACCATGCAGACAACGCCAGCGTTCAGAAGCGGCATGAAAGCACAAGGAGCCTTGCCTGACCTTGTGATTTCCCGTCTGGAGTGGAAGCCTCCCCGGCCCAGATCAGGAGACCGCGTGGAGTTCACGGTAGGAGTCAAGAACGTTGGCGCCGTCGCCACCCTCGCCTGGAACCAGGAAACGGGACAGGGGACGATCCTGGCGAATGTGGAGGTGGATGGTCACTACCTGGGCTATGGAATGACGACCGGCCCTCTTGCGACCGGGGAGGAAGTCACCTTCGAGATTATCAAGTGGAGCACCCGGGCTTACTGGACGGCGACCAAAGGACGCCACGTGATCGGGACAAATGTGAATGCAAAAAAACTCGTGATCGAATCCGACCACACTGCTGCCAGCAACGCGCTGTCACGAAAATGCCTTGTGAAGTAGGGCAAGTCAAAGCGGATCAGCTTGGGATTACCAACTGGCCTTACATTTCGAGCACGATGTAACCGACTGCCACCTGCCACTCTTTCCCCCAGCTTCTCGCCACTTCCAGGGGTACCTTGCTCATCGGCACGGATGTTTGCATCCTGCCCGATCGCCAGTCCGCACCCAGCGCGCTGCGGTCTCCCGTGGAGGTGACAAGCGCCACCGATTTCAGTCGGTGATGCAAGCGGAACGCGAGTCGCGTGGTGGGATGCTGTTCAAGAGTGGCCGCGTCGATCAACAGCGCAACGACGATTCGGTCCTTCCCGACACGGAACCCGAGGGCAGTGGCCGTTTCCTCGGTGAGAGCAGGAGCCAGCTTCGGTTGCGTGGTGAAATTGGAGAACACGCTCAGCTTCCCACCTCCCAGCACCTCATTCATGATAGCCAGCCGTTTGCCGTGCTCACTCGGAACCAGTTTGCCATCCGGCCCTGTTGTCGTCAGACACTTGGGGCCGTCCGGTCCAGCGCCCCAGAAGGCGTACCAGAACAGCTTGTACTGGTCGGTGAACTTCCAGCCGCTGCGAAGGCCGAAGTGAAGCGCACGCAGATAGCAATTGGGGATGTACTCGGGAAAGGTGTGGAAGCCTATCTCGGTCTGCCATAAGCCGCGGCATTTGCCGGTTTTGATGTAGCGGTCGTACAGCGTCTGCCACGCGGAGTTCTCGAAGTAGTGGATGTCGAGGATGTCGGTCCATTGCCACGCTTTATGTTTATCCAACATCTGGCAGAAGTAGTCGATGGAGTCGCTGCACGGCCAGCCGCCGAAGACGACGTAGCAATTGTACCGCCGGATGATCTTTGCTGCAGGCAGGTAAACTCTCTCGAAGAACTCGTCATCCGATTGTGCGTGCCAGAATCCGGTCTTCACCGTCGGCTCGTTCCATACCTGGAAGTAGCGCAGGTTGAGGGGCGGACGCGAGTATCGAGCAACGACGTGTTCTACGAAGTCTTCCCAATCGGAGACATTCTTCGGAGGGGAGAAGACATCTCCTTCCCTGCTTGCGGCCCAGGGGGCGGTGTAGTCGAGTATGGGGAGAATCTGGCAGCCGCAACGGTGAACGCTCTCGACCATGCGGTCGTATTCCTCCCACACGAAACGGTCGTTCTCCGGCTCGATGGCTCCCCATGAGAAATCCTGCCGGCACCAGCCCAGACCGTACCTGCTCCACTCCGGGCCGGCGACGTTAACCGCTCCGAGGAAGTCGCTGATTCTTGGAGAACGATACGCGGGACTCGCCTCCGCGCCTCCTGCAATCACGATCGCAGCAAACACGACCAGTGCAGCCTTTCGGCGATACGCTGACGTAGGGCACCGGCTCACTTTGCCCCGGACTCCTTCAAAATGATCCGCGTCGGAAACGCGCTGTCTACTTTCACATCCTTGATGATCAACTCGCCTCCTTCCCAGCGATACTTGTAGCCAACTGGGATAGCTTTCACTTTCGGTCGGCAACGGACCTCGGTCTTGACACTCGGAATCTGCTCGATGGCTCGGTTGATGCGCTCCTCCAGCAGCCAGTTGTAGGTCGGGCGCGCCGTCTTGCCATCATTCCGCAGAATACCGAAACCGTAGTCATCAATCGTCATGCCCGGTGGAAGTTGCGCCCTTTCTTTGATGTGCCTATCGTCATCTCGCTCGTTTCCCGCTACAAACTGGTACGGGAGCACCTTGGCGTAAAGCCCCAACTCCTCGTTCTTTCTCAAGCACGCTTCCCATTGCTTTCGCTGTTCTGTGTCGAAGAACTCATCGTCCTTCTGCGGTGGGCTCCAAGAGTGCGGGTATCCCCACGCTCCGACGAAGTTGCCCGCGTCGATGCCGAACTCGGTGTTCCACAGAGGCTTCTCGCCATCACCGAATTCCTGCATCACCGCACGGAGCTTTTGCCCTCGAGCGGAGAACGCCCACGAGATCGGCACGCCGTAGGTGTGTAGATTCATGAGATCGAAGTAGTCTCTGCCACCGCCTTCGTAGAGGCCGCGAGGGAACTCGCTCCAATCTGTCATCCCACCCGTCAGCACCCAGGAATCTGGATTGGCCTTTTTGATTGCGGGGTAGGCCATCTTCAGCATTTCCGCATACAACCGGCCACGTTGAAGGAGGGACACCTCGTCACGTCCCGCGCCAAACAGGTCGGTGAAACCAACATCCATCTCGTTCCACAGTTCCCAGTAGCGGACCTGGGGATACCGCTTCGCCATGTCGGTCATGAACCGGGCAAACCGCCTGTAGCCTTCGTCGCGATTCGCCCAACTCACGCCAGGCGGGTTGCTGTGAACGACTACCACGAGGATGATGCCCTGTCGTTCACAGCGTGCGACGAGGTCGTCCCACTGGCGAAGCTGTTTCTCATCGTACGTTCCTTCGGTCGCGGTGTTCTCGACGGCTCCCCAGTACATCGTGTGCCTTACGAAGCGAACGCCTAATCTTCGAACCAGAGCAATCTGGTCGTCCGGCATCTGGTGCATGCCCATGCCTAATTCGGGCCGGGCATCCCAGACGATCAACTCGGTCGGTGAGCGTTGATAGACCTGCACCTGCTTGGGTCGAACAGGTTGCTCGGTTTCAAGGATCACTTCCCGCAACTGACAATCGTTCCCGTGGACCTTCACAAAGAGCGTTGTCCTGGCCCCCTCATCCGGGCGCGGGAGGTACTTGTCGAGATTGAGAGTATGCCACGAGGGCCAGGTATGGCCTGCCGCGACCTCTTCCCATGTCTTCTCGTCCACCGAGAGTCTGACATGCCACTCCTGGGCGTTATGCGCGCCGACGAGCAGGCGCATCTGTGCCCACTGGCAGTCACGGAGGTCGAACTTGTAGGAGAACTCGTTGCCGAAACGGATGGAGTCCGAGCAACCCGACTTGCTGCCATCGTGCAGGTGCTGACCTTCTGTATAACTGTTCGCGAGGAATTCGATGGTGCGCCCGCGCGCGAGTCGTACCGGAAGCTCGATGGGAGCCAGTGGTTCTTTCGCCGCAGAACCCCGCACGGTGAGAGTCGCCAGCTCCCCTGCAAGCTCAGGCAGTAGCGGCAGCGTTGTCTGCCACACAACGGTCTCGATCTCTCCCGGGCGGACCTGGAACGGCAACCGTCCCGCCGAGAGAACACGGTTCTTCCTTCGCAGTTCCGGGACAACATTGCCCTGAGCCAGTTTCCCACTATCGTTATGGATTCTCACAGAGAACGTATTGAACGCATCCAGCACGAAGAACGGCCTGATAGTCGAACTTGGCGGCGTCACGGAGAGCCAGACACCATCGGCGGCGCAAGCCACGCCTTTGCGACCAAGCTTCGTCGGCGACTTCGATGTTGACGGCGGCGCTTTCCGTTCCCCGAGCAGTTCGACCTCGCTCTTTTTGAAGCCGGTGATGAACAGCGGTGAGTGGCTCACTTCCAGCAACACCTTTCCCTCCACAGGTCGAAGCTCCCGGGTTTCATCCGCCACTGTGCGTGCAGACACACCAGGGGCCTGAGTGTTAAGCTCGATCCGCTCAACACCTGTAGGAGATGGATTCCACAGCATGAGAACCGGCTGTCCCTCACGCTCGAAGCGGTGGGCGCGTGCTTTGTCACTGACCTTCCATTGCCCGACGTAGCG
>JACQGJ010000650.1 GCA_016199605.1 Armatimonadota bacterium
GCCGGGCGAGCCGCGTCACTTCCGACAACGCCGCCATCAACTGCTGGCACGAGATACCCCCGGACGCCGAGCCGCCCGGACACGTCATCCGCTGCAATCTGATATCTGACACCGGCAACCGCGACAAGTCCGGCGTCGGGCACTGCACCTATTCGATGGGAATCTACCTTGACAACTGGTCCAGCAACTGCCTGGTCGAGGGCAACGTCATCGTCAACACCCAGCCGGAGGGTAGGGGGATTGCGATACTGGTCAAGGGGCACAACAACATCGTCGAGAACAACATCCTGGTGAATTCCGGACTCTGTCACCTCCACGTCTGCGACCATTGCTGCTACGAGGAGTTCGCCACGGTCGTGGCCGGGAACATCTTCTATGACGGGTTGAATACGGGCAGCCCGGCGCTCGATCTCGCCCGCAGGGACCATCCACGCAAAGTCCTGCTGCAGTGTGACCGCAACCTGTTCTACGCGACCGGCAGCGGCGATCCTCTGGTTCTGAAGGACGTGCCTTTCTCCAAGTGGGCGGCGAAGGATACGGCGGAGGAGGCCGGCTATGATGCCCACTCCCTCGTGGCCGATCCGCTCTTTGTGGACGCGGCCAACGGGGACTACCGGCTGAAGCCGGAGTCGCCGGCCTTCGCTCTGGGCTTCCGGCCCATCCCGTTCGACCGGATCGGGGTGCGGGGCCGTCCATGAACGTGTTCCTGCTTGCCGTGGGCGTGGCCGGCGCCACGGCTCCCATCCTCTGGCGGCTTTCCTGCGCCTTTGTCAGGGCAAGCGCAGGCGCGCCCAGCACGCATCCATGGCCTCGCTATTGCCCGCGTAGTAGACCACGATCACGTCACCATCCGGTAGTGCCTCGGCGCAGGGAAGACCATAGCTCCATCGTCCCTGGTCAACCAGCGCCTCCGTAGTGGCGCCCGTCCGTGGCCCCGTGGAGGCAGTCGTTTGGTGAGAGTAGACAACGGCTTCCGTTTCCGGGTCGAAGGGAGCAGCTATGTCAGACGCCCAGCGGGCGCGAATGCACTGCGTGTTGAAGCGGTCCACATAGGATAGAACCACACGCCCGTCCGGCAGGATTGCCGGACGCCCAGCCTGATCCGCGAAGCCCAGATCCTCGGGCTGAGACCAGGTGTAGCCCCCGTCGGAACTGACTCGCCGGCGCATGTTCAGGTAAGTGTTTGTCTCGGAATCGTAAGTCCAGAGGAACGCCCCGATGCGACCGTCCGGAGCCACGCCCGTTCGTTGGTCCCAGTTGAAGATGCGCCCCTCCGGGTCGCAGCCGGCGGTAACCGCTGGTCCCCAGGTCTGGCCCTTGTCCGTCGAATGGAAGAGCACTACTTTCTGCAACCATTTGGAGCAATCCTCGTAAGTCTTGTTGGTTTCGATGCTCATAGCGAGCGTGCCATCTTTCAACTTCATAATGGCACTGGTCAGGCTGGGCGGGCCAATCTCAGCCGGCAACGGCACGACGCGCCACTTCGACCACGTCTCGCCGGAGTCATACGAATCGGACAGCATGATCTCCATCGGCAGGCATCCCTCAGTCTCCGAGTTGAACAGGGGCTTGCCTGGATAACTCTCCCTGTCCACCCACATCACGGCGCCCAGAAGACGCCCGGGCTCAATCTCCGTGATTTGGCAACTCTTCGCGCTGCCGCGTTTTCCGTTGACCAAGGTGGGCGCTGGAAATGGACGTTGGAACCACGCGCGGCCGCCCTCTGTCGACTCAAACAACTCCGTGGTTTCGTCGTCGGTATCCTTGGTCGAACCGGCACGGACCGTCGCCAACAGACGCCCGTCGCTGAGCGCGGTAATGTTCGGGAATGTGAAGACCGCGTGCCGCGTACCGGGTTCGGACCGGCGGACGAATCCTCTTTCCACTACTTGCAGCGCTCTTGTGCTCTCTATCGTTGCTTGATTCGATTTCCCAGACGACCCCTGAGAAGACGACTCCTCCGTCGCGAAACTGTTCATAACTGGAATATCTCCTTTCACTTCGCCTGCAAGCCGCCATGGACAAGCGGCGCAAACGCGTGCGGCACCCTTGGCTTGAGGACGTAGCAGTCCATGTTGCTGTGATCTCGTAAGGGTCTTGCCTCCGTGGTGCTTCGGGAATACCGAATTCCTCACGGCAGCCTGTCTCTTACGCCTTTCACCATTCCCCTTGCGGCTTCCCGGAAAGTGTCTATGTCCTATACTCGTCACCGTTGAAAACACGCCCTCACCCCTGCCCTCTCCCCCGATGGGGAGAGGGCTCCAACTCGCAGAGTTGGCGGGTGAGGGGGAAAGGTGGATTTTCAACGGTGACGAGTATAATTCGTGTCAATCCGACAAATGGAATTTCGACTCTCCTTTGAGCGCGGCGGAGCCGAGAATTGAGGCGGATGCCGCGGTACAAGGTTCGAAAAATGCGTTACGAGATCATGCAACAGCGACACCGGGAAATCCCAAGCAAGAACAGACGACCTTCTGCGCAGCGAACCTTCCAGGGGTCGCTGAGAAGCCGACAGAAGGCTGCGAACTCGCAGAGTTCGACTTGTCCTCGCTGCCGTCAGGCGGCGAGAGCTTGAGTCTGTCGTCGCCTCTGCCGCCGCTCCTGCTCCAGCAGCAGCGGTCCCAATGTTTGCAGGTTGCGTCCCAGAATCGCCAGGGCCACGTAGCGACGGAAGCCTGTCTCTCCTTTGTCCCGGCACCGATCCAAACCGTTCCCCTCGAACTCGCAGAGTTCGCAGCCTCCAGAGCGTGGATCGCCGACTCGATCCCCGGATGCCGCGGACTCTGTGAGTCCGAGTCGTCGGGCTTTGCGAAAGGCCGGAGCGCTTTCCCGCTCCAAGGCTTCACCCGTCACTTTTCCCTTCTTGGGCAGACACGCCACCGCGACCGTCGCGCTCAACCGTTTTACGTTGTCGGGAGTTGCGAACTCTGCGAGTTCGAGTAGAACCCTTTATCAAAGCTGGCGACCTGCACGCTCCCGCCGTATCGCTCCTGCAAAGCGGCAATCATGGGGACGGTCACGTCCTGCTCCAGTTCTCCGACCTTCAAAATGCGATGGTCCAAGATGAAGCCCAACTGATCCTCGACTCGAACTCACAGAGTTCGCCACGACCGTGTGGCGACCGAACTCGATGGGGTTCGGTTCTTTACCGCGATGGATCAACGCGGACTCAAAGAGTCCGATGCGTGTGGGTTTCGAACAGACTGAACAGCTTCTCCGCGTTGGGAACCTTTTCCCCGTGGATCACGCGCCGCTCCGCAAGGTCACACACCTGCAACGTCAAAGGCAGATAATGTTTGAGTTCCCGGGCGAGGGAATCGCGAACGTCGCCGGTCACAAGGTGGATTGGTTCCGCTTCGGTCATCAAC
>JACQGJ010000665.1 GCA_016199605.1 Armatimonadota bacterium
GTCGCCAGCCTTCGGTTCAATGTCGAAGCCATGCGCCGCTCCGCAGGACTCAACTACGCCCTCGCCACTGACCTGGCCGACTACCTGGCAAATCGGGGAGTGCCTTTTCGCGAAGCGCATGGCATCGTCGGCGGAATTGTGCGCCGGGGAATCGAGACCGGCAAGGACCTGCCGGAGTTCTCCCTGAAAGAGTTCAAGGAGTTCGACTCGCGCATCGAAGCCGACGTGTTCGGTGCTCTCACGGTTGAAGCCAGCGTCGCTGCCCGAACCAGCGCCGGCGGCACCTCGCCGGAACGCGTGCGGGAGCAGATTGAGCAGGCAGAAATGATATTGAAGGGGTAGGGAGAGGCGATTCCTGCCTGATCCTCGCACCTTAGCCCGAATGGGGCCGCGTTCCCATCTGAAACCCTCTCGTCACGCGACGCCTGCTGCGAGTCGGATCCTCTCCCTCGCCAGTTCCTCCGCGTACTCCGGTCGCGACGTCAATGCTTCTTCGCTTCGTTCCAGAGTCTCCCGCAACACTCGTGCCCCATCGCTTGAGGGATACGCTTCAGCGATATTGCGCGCCACCTTCTGCGTCCGCTGCAAGTGGGGGAGGACGTCGATCAGTTCGTCCGCCAGTTTGATCAGGCGTGCGGGATCCTTCACGTCACCGGCGACTTTCGACCAATCGCGGTAGGCTCGGTAGATGTTGGTGTGATTGACGAGGTCGCGCATGGTCAGGGAGAACTGGCAGGTGAGCGCGGGGTCGGCGTCGGGTGGAAAGAGTCCGTTCTTCACGTCGTACCGCGGCTGGCTGAAGTCGTCGGACCGGTATTGGTCGCGTTCGGACTTGTTTCGGAAGTCGGGCACGTCGAAAGGCTTGCCACCTTCTACCGATGACCGGTAGGCAAGGATACCTGGGATCGTGCAGTCAGCGGCGTTGTAGATGTCGAACGGCGCGGGGGTGCCTTCGAGGATTTCGCGGGCGAAGTAGTACAACACCCAGAAGTCGCCGCCCCCGTGTCCCGTCTGGGCGGCGAGCTCGCCGAGCTCGTCCCACTTGGGATGGACCTCCAACCTGGGAGAGCTGCCGCTGCCACCGAGACGGAGACGCAGTTGCCCGTCGACCAATTCAGCGGATCCCTTCGTTCCCCACAGGCGCTGGACGTGGGTGTCGTTTGTCGTCGCGCCCATCAGGTTGCGTACGACGGAACCGTTCGACATGTTGATCAGCGAAGGGGCGATGCCGCCCATGCCGTGAATCCCTTTCATCAGGTAGCCCGGCAGTCGCTGCTCACTGGGAAGCGAAACGACTCGCGTGGGGCGCAGTCCGGTGATGTGCATCATCGGACCGAGCGAATGGGTGTTGTAATAGTGGAAGTTGATCCAACTGCGCCAACTGTGAACCTGGTTGCCGGGGACGATGGGCTGCCCGTCGATGTAGGTGTACGCCAAAGTCAGGATCTCGTGGACGTATTCGTATTCGCCGTACATCAACTCACCGAAGAGCCCTTCCCGCCACTTGCGCGCCAGGTACATGTTGGCCGCGGTGAAGGGATAGTTCTCCACCATGTTGTAGACTCGCCCGCTTGACTCGACCGCGTCTGCAAGCCGGACGCCCTCCGCCATCGTATGAAAGGCGGTCACCTCTGAGAGAACATGCTTCCCGGCTTTCAGACAGGCAATGGCATCCTCGGCATGGGCCGGGCAGAACGTCGCCAGCAACACTGCGTCGAAGTCCTGTGCCAGGAACTCCTCGGCGTCGCCAGTAGCAAACGCTCCGGGAACGTGTTCCAGAAATCGCTCTCGCATGTGCTGGTTGTAGTCGCAGCCGGCCACAACCTCCATATTCAGAGCGGCGCAGGTCTGAAAGAACGAAAGTCCCCGACCCAGTCCCCAGATGCCCAGACGAATCCGCTGTTCGGTATCAAAAACCCGCAAGGTTGAGTCACTCATTACTGCCTTCTCCTCGGAAGAAATAACCTATGATTGCACACCCTCGAAGAGGATTCAAGCCGCGCTCGCAGAAAGTCTAACCGCTAACGGATTCGCTATCGGGGGGCAGGAATGGAATACACTCAGCTTGGACGCAGCGGGCTTCGCGTGTCACGACTCGTTCTTGGCGCGATGAACTTCGGCGGAGCTTCGGACGCGGGCACTTCGGAGACTATCATCAACCAAGCGATTGAAGCCGGCATCAACCTGATTGATACGGCGGACTGCTATGGACGGGGAGTCTCGGAGGAAATCGTCGGTTCCACCCTCGCGAAGAACGGGCGGCGCGATGAGATTGTCCTTGCCACCAAATTCACGACTCCCGTGGGCAACGGTCCAAACGAGTGGGGCAGCAACCGGTTCCACATCATGCAGGCGTGTGAGGCAAGTCTCCGACGGCTCAAGACGGATCGCATCGACCTCTATCAGGCCCACTGGATGGATTTGACGACCCCCTTGGATGAATTGCTTCGGGCGCTGGACGACTTGGTGCGACAGGGCAAGGTTCGATACATCGGTGGCTCCAAGTATGCGAGCGCCCTGATCGCCGAGACGGCTTGCCTCGCGGAACGATACGGTTGGACACGATTCGTGTCAGAACAGCCGCCGTATCACATCCTCGATCGTTCCATTGAGAATGAGCTCGTGTGGACGTGCCGGCGATTTGGATTGGGGATCATCGTCTGGGGGCCGCTTGCCTACGGGCTTCTCTCCGGCCGCTATCGGAAGGGCGGGGAGATACCTGCCGACAGTCGGCACGCTGAAAGCCCTCTCAGCAAAACCCGCCACTCCGAAGCGGCAATGGACGCCGTCGAGAAACTGATCCCTCTCGCTGCAAGCAAAGAGATCACCCTCGCGGAGTTCTCCCTGGCCTGGCTGCTGCATCAGCCCGGTGTGACCGCTCCCATCATCGGCCCGCGCACCCCCGAGCACTTGCGGTCCTGCCTCATGTCGCTGGACGTCAGGCTCACCGATGAAGACCTGAAGGCCGTAGACGAGATCGTTCCACCGGGAGGCTGTGTGAGTCAGTTCTATCCGGA
>JACQGJ010000656.1 GCA_016199605.1 Armatimonadota bacterium
CTTCTGGGAAGCCTGCTGCCGCGGTACGTCGAGACGCAAATCTACCACCTGTTGTTGGAGAGCGTTGCCAGTGAGTTTGGCGCCCGGATGACCGCTATGACGAGCGCCACGGAGAATGCGGGCGAACTGATCGACACGCTCACGCTCCACTACAACAAAGCTCGTCAGGCCGCTATTACGAAAGAGTTGCTGGAAGTGACCAGCGGGTCGGAGGCACTGCGGACGAAGGGTTAATGTTCGAGGCAGGTGTGAGAATGAAACTGTTGGAAGTTGACGAGGTTAACGGGCAGTTAGCCGACCTATTGCATGAAGCGCGCGACCACCATGAACAAATACTGATCTGTGAAAATGGCGCGCCGCTGGGAATCATGTTTAGCACCGAAGATTTCGCTAAATGGTCGGAGCACGGGGAGATGATCGAGCCTTCTACGCTCTTTGCGGACCCGGAATTCCAGCAAAAACTGCGGCGCTCTGACGAGCAGCTTCGGGATGGACAGTATCTGTCACATGAGGAAGTATTGGAGCGATTCCGCAAGCGGTGCCAGAAGGATGCTTAGGATTCGATGGTCTCTTCAGGCCGTGGATGACCTGGAACCGGTTCCCCTCGCGGCGCATCGGCAGATACTCGCCATCATTGAGTTGCTCCGCCGAATGCCGCGCATGGGAGCAGAGCACTCGGAGATCCCAGGGAAGCGCGCTTTTCGCTGTGGTAATTACTACATCGTGTATCGTATCGTTTCCGATGAAAGGATCGAGATCAACAGGATTCAAGACTGTCGTCGAGGCGACAGAGTGATTTGATGGTGGGTCGCGCAGTTTCCCATCTGCCGAGATTGAAGGAGTGATTGAAGCTAATGGCTGTCGGTAAAGTTGTGCAGATCATCGGACCCGTAGTGGACGCCGAGTTTACTCCGGACTTGCTGCCGGACATCTATAATGCTGTGGAAATACACGACCCTAGGCGTGAGCACCCGCTGGTGGTGGAAGTTGCTCAGCATCTGGGGGATAACCAGGTGCGGTGTATCGCCATGGACAACACCGACGGTCTGGTGCGGGGACTCACGGCTGTAGATACCGGTGGCCCGATCACGGTCCCCGTGGGCGAGGCCACGCTGGGCCGTCTCTTCGACCTCCTTGGGAGAACCATCGATAACCTGGGACCGGACGAGACGACGGCCCGCATGCCGATTCATCGCGCTCCCCCTTCCTTCGAGGAGCAAAGCGTCAGCGTCGAAATGTTTGAGACCGGTATCAAGGTCATCGACCTGCTTGAGCCTTATACCCGCGGCGGAAAGACGGGCCTGTTCGGCGGGGCAGGAGTGGGCAAGACGGTACTTATCACCGAGTTGATCAACAACGTGGCCAAGCAGCACGGCGGCGTATCGGTCTTCGGTGGCGTGGGCGAGCGCACGCGCGAGGGGAACGACCTGTGGCGTGAAATGCAGGAGTCCGGGGTCCTCCAGAGGACCTGTCTGGTGTTTGGTCAGATGAACGAGCCACCGGGAGCCCGGCTACGGGTGGCGTTGAGCGCCCTGACCATGGCAGAGTACTTCCGCGACGAGAAAGGGCAGGACGTGCTCCTGTTCATCGACAACATCTTCCGTTTCACCCAGGCCGGTTCTGAGGTGTCCGCCTTGTTGGGGCGTATGCCTTCAGCCGTGGGCTATCAGCCGACGCTGGCTAACGAGATGGCGCAGTTGCAGGAGCGGATCACCTCAACCAACAAAGGGTCGATTACTTCGGTCCAGGCGGTCTACGTTCCGGCTGACGACATCACCGACCCCGCGCCGGCGACCACCTTTGCTCACCTCGATGCAACGACGGTCCTTTCCCGGCCTCTCTTTGAGTTGGGGATCTATCCTGCCGTCGATCCTCTGGCCTCCACTTCCCGCATTCTCGATCCCCTGATCGTCGGGGAAGACCACTATGCCGTAGCCCGAGGTGTCCAACTGGTGCTGCAGCGATATAAGGATTTGCAGGACATCATCGCCATCCTTGGGATTGATGAGTTGTCCGACGATGACAAACTGACTGTCTCCCGCGCCCGGAAGATTCAGAACTTCCTCAGCCAGCCGTTTTTCGTGGCGGAGGTCTTCACGAGCGTGCCCGGCGCGTACGTGTCGAGAGAGGAAACGGTTCGGGGCTTCAAGGAGATCCTCGATGGGAAGCATGACGAGATCCCCGAGCAAGCCTTCCACCTCGTTGGGACGATTGACGAAGTTCTGGAAAAAGCCAAACAGATGGAAGCGAACTCGTAATGCCTCAGCGCACCTACCTGCTTGAAATCGTGACCCCGGAACGCCTGGTCTTCTCCGGAGACGTGACCTCCATCACGGCTCCCGGCGAGTTGGGATACTTCAGCGTGTGGGCGAACCATGCTCCACTGCTGGCTGCATTACGGAGCGGTGTGCTCACGTTCCGCGAGGCGCAAGGCGAGGAAAAGAAGCTCGCCGTGGGTGGAGGGTTCTTTGAGGTCGCCTCCAACCATGCGATCCTCCTTGCCGATTCGGCGGAATTCCCCGAGGAGATTGACGTGGAAAAAGAGCGGGAAAACCTGCGGCTCGCCCGCCATCAAGCCTCCCACTCCCGCTCCGAGCAAGTCGATCCGGAGACCGCGCGGGTGGAGGCCGAGCGCTCCGCTGCCCGATTGAAACTGGTTGAGCCTTCCTGAGAGCGCCGCGACTCGACTGAATCTCCTCTCTCTCAAAAGACGCGCCGGATTCCCTTGAAAACCGGAAAGCAGTGGTTATAATGTTATACTCGTCAAGGGTCAGGGGTGTGTGTTTGACCTAACCGAGTATACGCATCTGACTTCCGGGCACTCGCTTGGCTTGGAGACCCGCCTCCAGGTCCCTCTATCCATGAGGAACACGACAGGGCGTGTTTCCCTGTTGCCCGAGCACGCGGTTCCAGGACGGTCTCGTTTCCGGAGTTCTCAGATCGGCGGCTACTCACCCCCCGACCCCGGTGAGCGGCGAAGGAAGTACCCCCTCAAACGGGTTCTAAGGTTTACCGAGGGCATCGGTTCTTTCTCCTGCCCACAGGCAGATTGGCAGGTTGATGATGGTGGAACAACTACGCATATCCGGCGGCGCGCCCCTCCGAGGCGTCGTGAACCTCAGCGGCAGCAAGAACGCGGCGTTGTCCGTTCTGGCCGGAGCGCTCCTCACCGAGGAGCCTTGCCTCCTTCACAACGTTCCCCCCATCAAGGATGTCGTGACCATGTTGCAGGTCCTCCGGTCGATTGGGGTGGAAGTGTCGGTGGGCGACCACAACGCGATCCACCTCGATGCTTCGGGGCTGAATACCTCTCCTCCGCCCTACGACCTGGTCAAGCAAATGCGCGCCTCCTTTTATGTCGCGGGGCCTTTGTTGGGGAGGCTCGGCAAAGCCAAAGTGCCTCTCCCCGGCGGTTGCGTGATCGGCTCCCGACCGGTTGACTTCCACATCAACGCCTTTCGGAAGCTGGGCGCCAACGTGAATGTCGAGCACGGCTTCATGGTGGCCGAATGTCACAGACTCCAAGCCACGGAGATCTACCTCGACCCGCGGTGGTGCAGCGTAGGCGCAACGGTTAACGCGATGATGGCGGCAGCCCTTGCCAAAGGCCACACGGTGATCCAAAACCCGGCCCGTGAGCCGGAGGTGCTCAACTTCGCGAGCTTCCTCAATGCCATGGGAGCGCAGGTTGAAGGGGCGGGATCGAAGCAGGTCACCGTCCAGGGCGTTGAGAGGTTGCACGGCTGTGAGTTCACGGTCCTCTCCGACCGCATTGAGGCAGGGACCTACCTCTTCGCCGGAGCCATGACGGGCGGGGATGTGACGGTGGAGCCGATCAACCCCACCGACCTGGAGTTCGTGCTCTGCAAGCTGGATGAAGCGGGTTTGGAGATTGAGACGGAAGACAACTCCATCCGGGTCAGTTCCGACCGGGGCTTTCGCGCAGTGGATGTGGCGACCGCGCCTTTCCCCGGGTTCCCAACCGACCTGCAACCCTTGATCCTGACCTTGATGTGTATCTCCGAAGGGCGGAGCGTGATTCAGGAAACGATCTACGACGGACGGCTGCACTACGTGGACGAACTGCGAAGGATGGGGGCGAACGTCACGGTTGTCAACCAAACCGCGGTGGTGCGCGGGGTTCCCAGTCTGTCCGCCGCTCCGGTGGATTCGCCCGACCTTAGGGCCGGAGCGGCTCTCGTCGTTGCCGGACTGGCCGCGGAAGGCGACACCGAGATCTCCGGGATTCAAGTGATCGACCGGGGATACCACCGGCTCGAGGACAAGATCGCCCAGTTGGGCGGGACCATTGCGAGATTTGATACAAACGGAAACAAGGTGAATCCATGTTCGGACTGGCAAGAGATATTGGCATCGATTTAGGAACGGCGAACGTTCTGGTTTTTGCGCGGAGAAAGGGCATCGTCCTGCGGGAACCCTCGGTCGTCGCCATTTCCCGCACCACCAACAAGCTCATCGCGGTGGGAGAGGAAGCGCGGCAGATGATCGGTCGAACCCCCGGCAACATTGTGGCGATCCAGCCGATGCGCGAAGGTGTGATTGCCGACTATACCGTCACTCAGAAGATGCTCGAGCACTTTATCCACAAAATCTGCGGCAATCGCCGGTTCTTCAAACCACAGGTGGTTGTGTGCGTTCCTTCCGGTGTTACCAGTGTCGAGCGCCGCGCCGTGCTGGACGCCGCTCGGGCTGCGGGAGCCAAAGAGGCGTACCCCATCGAGGAGCCGATGGCCGCGGCCATCGGAGCTGGGCTGCCGATCACCGGCCCGTAAGGAAACATGGTCATCGACATCGGAGGCGGCACCACCGACGTTGCGGTCATCTCCCTCGGAGGCATTGTCATCAGCGATTCGCTCCGGGTAGGCGGCAACAAACTGGATGAGGCAATCGCCCGGCACATCAAACGCGAGTATAGTCTGATGATCGGCGACCGAACGGCGGAGGAGATCAAGATCAAGGTCGGTTCTGCCTACAAGCTCGAAACCGAGATGGTCCTCGAGGTCAAGGGGCGTGACATGATCGCCGGGCTACCGAAGACGATCGTCGTTTCCTCCGAGGAGATCCGGGAAGCCATGGCAGAACCGATCTCGCAGATCCTGGAGCGAGTCAAGTACGTCCTCGAGCACACCCCCCCCGAGTTGGCCGCCGATATCGTGGGCCGAGGCATCTGGCTTACGGGCGGAGGCGCGTTGCTCCGTGAGTTCGACACCCTCCTCTCCCTCGAAACCGGCATCCCCGTCAGCATCGCGGAAGACCCCCTTTCCTGTGTCGCAATCGGAACCGGAAAAGCTCTTGACCAATTGGATATCCTCGCCGATCACTTCAGCGAGACCAGGAAGTACTGATCTCTCCAACCTGATCTGACGCCAACTGTCTGCCGGAACAATGAAAGC
>JACQGJ010000657.1 GCA_016199605.1 Armatimonadota bacterium
CTGTCGCCATAGTAGCGATAGCCACAGGTGTCGTGCGTGTAGTAGTTCTTGCTCGCATCGCCTCGACACCATGCCAACTCGCGCCAGCGATACGGCCGCGGTTTGACGGGTTCTGGAAGCAAAGCAAACTCAATCGTTCGCTGCGCTGCGATAGTCGTCGCCGCGCCGATGATTCGAATTCGCAGACGGACCCGATCATTCAGCCGCTCGATGCGAACGCATGGCTGGTCGTCGCCCTGCACCCAACCCTCATCCGACTCCGCCAGCCACCACAAGCCGCGTTCGCCGGTGCCGACGAAGACCTGCGGCACGAAGGTCTTCCACCGCGCGCTGGTGCGGAGGACTTTGCTGTTCCACGCCTCGCCGATCTCCCGCTTGATCTCGCCGAATTCACCGGAGGAGTTCACATAGCCATTGGGGTCCTGCGAGGTGTCGCTTGTCTGCGCGTAGAGCGTGTCCGCCTCAGGCGCGAGGTCGCACACGAGGTCAAGCTGGTCGAGCGTTGTCGGCTTGTCAGCGCTGAGTGTGATCTTCACCTGATACCAACCGTCGATATCCAGCGTGCCGCTGACCTTCGCCTTTAGAGTTCCGAGACGGCCCTCCGAAAGAGTCCGCGCCTGATATCCGGGCGATGGGGCCAGCTTCAAGGGAGGCGTCGCGCCGGTTAATGGACCTCGCGTGTAGTCGTCCGAGTTCAGCACCTTGAAGCCGGATACGTCTTTGACATTCACCTTGCTTCCAGTAAACATGAACTCCGCTTCGCCTTGCTTCCCCTCAAGTCGAATGGGTGCGGCAAGCAGCGGTTTTCCCAGCACGTCAATCTGCTCCGGCAGGCCGGTGTCATCCAGAAGAATGTCGCGCCCCCACGGTTTCAGGTGATGCCTGTCGATGGTGATCGGCGCGTAGGGCGGAATGATGATCGGCTTCTTGCCAATGTCATTGTGCTCCCACGGAAAATGCTTCACGGTGAAAGGGCGCGAGGAGCGAAAGATGGACCTGCCCTTGGCATCAAGGAAATCGGCACGCAGCATGAAGATCCCATCCGCGAGCCTCGGTAGTTTCTCGACGATCTCTTGTCCCGCGGAGGGGAGAGGTTGCGGCTGACCTTGCCAGACCCGCTTGCCATTCGTGGCCAGCACTTCGTGGCGCAGCTTCCGAACTTCCGGGCGGCGCGTTGCGTCCACTGTCGCTTTCAGACACTCAACCCCTACGAGGTACGAGGCGCGCCAATCGATTGCAGGAAGAGGCTTCACTTTCGCTGGATCGCGGTAGCGCCAGTAGCAGTTGGCGACTTCCTCGTCGGAGAGCATTCGGCTGTAAATGTACAACTCGTCATACGCGTTGTTTCCACCGAGCGTCATCGGCCACGGACCGGCGACTTGCTCAAGCGTTCCGGCCGACGGGCCACCGGTGTTGACGCGTTCGCCATCGAGATACGCGCTGACTTCCTGACCTTTCCACGACATCACGACGTGACGCCATTCCTCCGGAGCGAACACTCCGCCAAATCTCAGATAGGTCTTGTCATTGAACCACGTTACCAACGGCACACCGCCCGGCCAAACGACGCCGGTGTTGAGAATGTAGATCATGAACGGGCCGTTGAACACACTGACGTGATACGAGTGGATGTTGGTCCAGTTGAGAGGTTGGAACCAGAACTCGAGCGTCCCCTCCTTCAGATTGATGTTGCCCTTCTGCTGGAACGAGGCGCCGTATCTCGCCGCCTGACCTCTCACTCCCGGTTGCAGTGCGCTCTGCGGCAGACCGTACCAGTTGGGCAGAGGCTCAGCCTTACCTTCGCCACGGGCGAGGTCCGCATCCGTCCCATTATCGAAGCTGGCATGGAGGAGGACTTCCGCATCGTCCGGCGTGAAAGGTTTGCCACGTTTGAGGGGACGATGTGACTCAGGGTCGGTCCATGCGTTGTCGGAGCGGGGGAAGAGCTGCAACATATCGGAAGAGATACGCAACTCGTCGATCTTTCCGGGCCACGGCTTCGTGAGGGCGTCGTTGTTCCCGATCCAGATTGGGCCAGCGGATGCCTCTGCGGGCAGCCCGTCCTGAACACCCCATAGGTTCTGGAAGAGGCGCGAGGCCTTCTCCGCGCCGTTGATGTGGATTGAGGCTTTGGTGTCCCATCGAAAGATACCGGCGACGTGAGTCCGCGTCCCGACCGGCACGGCGTTGGGCGCGGTCGCAACCGTGAGGCTCTCGGCGTTCGCAGCGGCGTTGTGCCTCAGCCATCGCATCACGACGCGTCCCTGATGATCGATCAGCAGCGACAATTCATTCTGCTTGCCGGGAACACGCGGATGGAACAGCAGGCAGCCTTCGGTTTCGGGGTATCGGTCGAGGTAGACCCATGCTTCGGCTGAGAGTCGAGAGGTGCCGGGGAGGGGATCCTTCAACACCACCTTCATCGCTCCGGGGCGACCGTTGATGGCGAGAGCGGAGTCAAATCGACCTTCGGTTGTCCCTCCGACTTCACCAGCGACTTCCGCCCTCGCCGAGTGAGCCGCCGCGTCCGTTGGGAGATCACGGTCCTTGCCATCAAAATGCCAGAGACCGAGTGTTCCTTCGGACGGAGTGTACGGTTCCCACCAGCGGATCCCCGGGCTTAGCCCCAGGCACTGTTTCGAGGTCGCCCCAAGCATCAGGAAGATGAGCAGGACTCTTGAGCAGACCCATCGAGTGCAACCATAGGCCCGGCTCTGCGAAACCAGCCGAGAATGTTGGAACACTGAGATGCACCTCACCGGCTACAGAATTCCTTCCGCAAACGCGATCACCGCGTACACTGCCTGCATCTCGCTGCGGCTGAACCGCTGGCTCATGGCGCGCATGACGGCGCCTTTGTCCTCGCTCAGTGAGATGCCCAGGGCGCGATACTCCTCCATCACCCGCGCCTTGAAGGTGACTTCGGCAGTAACCTCCGCGAGGGCGTCCCGGAGGAGGACCACGGCGCCATCGAGGGCGCGCGGATCCCAGTCTTCAGAAAGGATCTTCCTCAGATTCTCCTCGTTGAGGTCCA
>JACQGJ010000661.1 GCA_016199605.1 Armatimonadota bacterium
ACCAGAGCGTAGCCGACAAAATCATAGCGAACGTCTCGCTCCTGCGACCCGTAAGAGTCGTAAGGCCGTCCCGAACCTCCCATTGTGACCACCTGCCTGCGATTGTTGTTGCGTTTAGTTGTGCTATGTTGAAGAGTGACGTGATCTCTGTTCTCAGTCGTCTGTCATGCGAAACGCGGGATTTGCCCAGCCCTCACCGCGCTGGCTGGGCTAAAACAACTCGTATGATAGCACCTTTGGATACGCGATGCAATTTTTTTGGGGGGCGCGCGCAGGCGCATCCACGCGGCCCGCGATGGGCCGTGAGAGCGCGCGTCCCGGGACTGAGTCCGTGGTCAGTAATGTGGGATGGGTGACCCCCAGGGACGACCCCCAACTGCCAGGAGGTGGCTGTGGAGCGCCAGGTTGCAGAAGAGGATTCCCGCGCATGGCGTCGAAAACATATCCGAGTGTGGGGATGTATCGCTCCTTGATGCGCTGTAAGGAGTCTTACCCACCGCCAAACGTGACAGACAATTCGTGCCGCAACTGCGGGAAGGCAATCCAGCCAGAATCCGTAGCGAAGACCAGTCCTGACGAGGTGATTCCCAAATACCTGTCCTCCAGTCTACTTTAGCTTGTTTGGCCGCCCTGCTGGTTCTCCTATGCTCCTCCGGGTCTCCTCTGCGCGGGGACCTCTCGTGGCAGCAGATCCAGCAAGCAGTGAAGCCGAAACCGGTGGAGATGGAGACCTGCCTCGTACGCGAGGGACAGCCCGCGGCGCTGATCGCGGTTCCTGAAGACCCAGCTTACCGACCGGTGGCGGAGCAACTGCAGGACTTTGTCGAGAAACGAACCAGCGCTCGCCTCCGAATCGTGAAGGGGTCGAGCCTCGTCACCAAGCCTGTTCTGTGGTTCACCTCGGGGGTGCTGCGATCCCCAAAAGACGGGGGGCTGAATCTCCTTCTTCTCGGTGACCTCTCAAGCAATCCAGCAATCGCACGGCTCTATATGGACTACGTCGCGTTTGAGGACGCGGCCTATCCTGGTCGCGGCGGGCACACGGTACGCACACTCATCGACCCAACTGGTTCTGGCTGGAACGCGGTCGTCCTGGGGGGAGGTGGTGTTGCCGAGGTGTCGGACGCAGTCAGAGAGTTCGAGGGCTTGCTGCAACTGGAGGGGAGTTCTCTGTTCTCCGAGTATTTTGTCCGGGTGACCTGGGGAGAGGGTCCTGCCCTGGCGGAGATAAAGAAACGGAACGAATCTGCAAAGACCTGGTTGCCTGGTTGGGCGAATCGGCTACGCGCGCCAAACAGCCCGGAGTACCAGGCATCCAATCCGGGCAAGCCGCCGCTGGATTACGTATTCGACCTGCTCAATTCCTACCTCATGCACGGCGGATTGCACTACGCTCTCAGTGGGGATTCGGAAAGGGGCGGTGCGTCCCTTGCGCCGTCTGAGTGGGCGCGCGGTGTCGGCAAAGCCATGGACGCGCTCTATGAAAACCTCGCTTGGGTGGAGGCTCATCGCCAGGGCAGCTATGACGATCACTATGCGGTTGAGATCTGGTTGCGGGCCTGGCAGCAGGTGGCCAACTGCCCATACCTGACGGAACAGCAACGTGAACACGGCGCCGCGGTGATGGCATTTCTGGCGAGTCAGATGGGCATGTACCGGTGCGACCCCGACGCCTATGGGAAGACTTCCTACCGGATTCTATCTCGACACGAGTACTCGGGTGTGTTCGCGGGGGATGCGCTGTGTCAATTCGTGGAGCGCCACTGTAACCTCTCTCCGGAACTTGCCCGGGAGCTTGCTGCTCACCGTAAAAACTTCCGCAAGGTCATCAAGGCAATGCTTGGAACCTACACGACAGGCTTCGACCACAAATGGACTCTGGATGGTCATTGGGCGCTGCTGCAAGTGGCGACAGAGGAACCGCATCCCGCTTATGTTTCCAGCGGGTTGGCGCGAAGGAACGCCGACTATGCGACGATGTGCATCAACAATGCGGGCGATTGGGTAAACTTCGGCGCGGACAATGTCGGCCCGACCGAAGGCTATGACGCGTGGCAGATTCTCGGCCGCGCAGAAACACTTTTCCACGACGGAACATACCAGTGGTGGCTTGACCAGCGCATGAAGCGTCCGGTCTACAAGACTTTCATCATGAGTTTCAATTGGCTCGCGCACTGGTATCAGACCCGCGGTGCTTCCACACCGCCGACGCATCTCGTCGGCCTGAACCGCGCCCTCGTGCCGGAACCGGAATACGAAGACCTCATAGCAGGTCGCGGGCGACTGTACGCGGGCCTGCCGGTTGTCAACGATGTGCCCCTCGAGAAGACTTTCAACAAGATCTCGTTTCGCGACGGTCTGGGCGAAGACGACCAATACCTGTTGTTGGATGGTTTCGGCGGAACACCTTACAGCGGCAACGACGCCAATGAGATTTGCGAGTACTCTCGCTATGGCCAACGTCTGCTGGTGGAGTTGGAGGTGAAGCCGGAACCGTTCTATCGCAACACTGTCTCGGTCTCCCGCGGCAATGCAGGCGACCCGGTGGGCACTTTCGCGCGACTGTTGGATATGGCTGATGTGGGACCTCTCGTTTACACTCGTACGGAGGTCGATCCCCTCTCGGGGTGCCGCAACGTCCGTCACCTTTTCATGGAGAAAGGGCGCTACTTCGTGGCGATCGATGAGGTGGTCGTCCTGAACGATGACGAGCACTTCCTCACCTGCAACTTCCGCGGTCTGGGTGTCCCGACTCTGGATGCTCGGAGCCGCACCTGGAAGTTAGGTAATGAGAAGGCCGACCTGTTTCTGCAAAACGTGACTTTGCCCACAGTGGAACCCGCGCCGCAATACACCACGAGTGTCCGCACTTCCGGCGTGACCTCGGCAGAATGGCGAGCGATGCCGGTGCAAGTGCTCCGGGAAACGGCTGCGCGCAGCTTTCACGCCGGAGAGAAGTATCGCTTTGCGAACCTCTTCTGCGGCGTTCGAGCCGGGCAAAAGCCGGGGTCCGAAGCGGTCGCTCTCAGCCGTGAAGCGATAGTAGTGCGCGGACCCGAAACCGTTGTCTACGGAGCGCCGTGGGACGAGGAAGCGCGGGTGGGCAATCTGAAGATCCGCGCCTCCGCCTTCCGTCTGTCTCGAGACTCAGCACAGTTCATCAGCCTCACCAGACTGACCCTCGGTGGTCAAACTGTGTTAACTTCCCCCGAGCCGGTGACGCTTTCGCTGGACTTGCGAAAGGGCCTCAGTCATTGGCAATCACCGAAGTCCCGGTGTGTTCGCACGATTGCGTGGAAGCCTGAGTGGGAAAGGAGCGCCTCGTTCAAGGAAACAGAGTCCGGAATGTCGCTGCCCAATCGAAAGAGAATTAGCGTCTCCTTTGCGGAGGTCTCCAGTGCAGTCGCCGAGATCCTTGAGGAAGCCACGGGAGTCAGGGCGGAACCCACCGAGCCGGTTGACGGCGCCGCTTCGCCCCTCATAATCCACGAGGCCCGAACACTCTTGCCGGAAGGAGCGCCCATCGTTGACGCGGCACTGTTTGACCTGAACAGCGACGAGAGAGATGAGGTTGTCTGCGCGCGAAAGGATGGCCACCTCGTCGCTGTAGACCAGGAAGGCCATGTTCTTCTTGACCTCGCTTGCGGCCCAAGTCCTCTCATGTCGCTATGGGCAGGGAAACTTGAGGAACGTGCGACGATTCTGGGCGGCGGAGAAGATGGAAGAGTGCAGTGCTACGACGGACGGGGCCAATTGAGATGGATACACCAGAACACGCACTGGTCTTATGTGGCAGCTCCCGCTGTCTACAGCATCACCGTCGGAGATTTCCAGGGAACCGGACAACCACAAATCGCCCTCGGGTGTCACGGTGGCGTTTCGATGCTGAACACCGACGGCGCGTTCGTCCGGTTCACCACGGTATATGCTCACTGTATTTCTACGCTCCGCGCGGTCGCCCTCTTCGGAGACAAGAAGGAATGGTTGATGGCACATTCGTGGGGAGGCGGGTTCAAATTAGTGGACCCCGTCTCCGGGCAGGTGGTGGACACGTGGGCGGCGTTCTGGGGTGGTGGCGGCAATCCGCAGGTGGTACCATCGAGTGAGGCAGACCACTCCTTCGTACACACAGGGGACATCGGTGTTGGCTTCGGGAAGTTGTTGCGCGAATCGTGGGAACGCGGTTCTCGCTCCCCTCAGGAGGTCTGGCGCCAGAACTCCTGGTACAAACGCTCCGACGGAGCGACCCGGTCCGCTTTAGTGCGGGACCTCGACGGCGACGGCAAGAGGGAGATTCTGTGTGGCGTTGAGACGGGATTCCTCGTCTGCTACGATACCGAAGGGAAGCCTTTGTGGAAGCGTCTCATCGGCACCCCCATTAACGCTCTGGTCGCCGGCGACGTGACGGGCGATGGCAAGGAAGAGATTCTCGTCGCAGGCGACCAACCGGCCCTCACCGTCTTCGACTCAAAGATGAACCGGGTCGGTTCCTGGTCGCCCAGTCCAGCCCGGCCGATTGACCGGCTGTGGGCGTCAGTTGGGAGGATTCTGGCAACGACGCGTGCGGGGGAAGTTGTGAGTATCACATTGAAAGCGGGAACGGAATGAACGCACGGATCGTGAAGGCGAGGCTGCCCCTGTTGCTCTCGCGAAAGCCTCGCGCCCCGAGGCGCGGGTCCGTATCTATCGACAGCGCGGTGCCGTATTGCTTGCGAGTCTGAACGCGTCAGAGGAGACGGTGAAAGTCACCATTGAGATCGACTTCGCAAAACTCGGGTTAGCAGCGAACGCGCCCTGGAAGGACATGCTGGCCGATAGGCCGATGACCGCAGTGGAAGCCGTTGAGATTCCACCCGGCAATTGCCGACTGGTGCAGGTCGGCGAGTCCACCAACAGACGCTGATCGCACAATGCTGCACCAAAAGAGGAATCTGAGGGGCAAGGAACGAAAGAAGACCACGGTGAGATTCCACCAGGGAGTGCCACTTCCGTTGCCCCACGTGCGTGCGGCATCCGGGAGGAGTCCCCCCGCAGAAAGAGGGGTGCCCGCAACATGACATACGGTGAAGGCAATCACAGGTACGAGGTCGTCGAGAACTGGTTCAGGCTTCCTGACGGCTTGGCGCTCGGTGTGGTCTCCGCTG
>JACQGJ010000660.1 GCA_016199605.1 Armatimonadota bacterium
ACAGCCGCTGGTGAGAAGGTGAAAGAAAAGATCGGAAACAATATCGATCCCTGGGAAGCGCAGTCGAGGATCAGGTGACAGGAAGGGAATCTCACGACGATGGGTGACGGGTGCAAACAGATGTGGTCGGCCAGACTTCACGGCCCGAGGGACATGAGGGTGGAGCAGGTCGACAAACCGGGGACTCCGGAGCCGGGTGAGGTGTTGCTCAGAACCACGGTGACGAGTGTGTGCGGCTCTGATCTGCACTGGTATACGGAGGGAGGGATCGGGGACCTGAAAGCCAAGTCGCTTCTGGTGCTGGGGCATGAGTTCGCGGGAGTCCTTGAGGAGGTCGGATCGGAAGCGCGCGACGGGCTGGACCAGCCCTTGACCGCAGGTCAGCGCGTGGCCGTGGACCCGGCCATGCCGTGTCATCGTTGCGAGTTCTGCGAGGAGGGACACCCCAACCTCTGCCGAAGGCTTCACTTCTGCGGCACCTGGCCAGACGATGGATCGCTGAGTGAATACATGGTGATGCCGGCGCGAACCTGCTTCCCTTTGCCTGACTCCATCAATGACACCGAGGGCGCTCTCCTCGAACCCCTGGGAATCGGGATTCATGCTGTGCGCCTGGCGGGGGTAGGCGTGGGGGAAAGCGTTGCGGTTTTGGGGAGTGGCCCCATCGGCCTGATGATAATGAAACTGGCGCAGCTCTCAGGCGCAGCCCCGATCATCGCCACCGATCTCCTGCCGTGGCGGTTGGAGTATGCGCGCCGCTATGGAGCCACCGTCACCGTCGATGCGAACGAGAATCCCATCCCTGCGGTCATGGCGGCGACAGATGGTCGCGGCGTCGACGTGATCTTTGAGGCGGCCTTCGGGGATGAGACCGTAGCTCAAGCCGCCGAGATGGCTCGGCTCGGGGGCCGATTGGTTCTCGTGGGAATCACCAACAAAGACAACATCGTGATGCGCGCCTCGGCCGCGCGACGGAAAGGACTGACCATCAAAATGTCGCGGCGCATGAAGCACACCTATCCGACCGCCTTGAGATTGGCGGTTCAGAAGCGCATCGACCTGATGGAGATGGTCACCCACCGTTTCCCGCTCCGTGAAGCCGACAAAGCCTTTGCCCTCAATGCGGATTACACGGAGGGGGTAGTCAAAGCAGTCATTGAAACACCCAACCCCTGACACAAGCGCCCTCCAGTGATCTTCTGTCACTTAGGGGTTGTCCAAGAACAACAGCGCCCTTGTATACGAAAACGCGGAGTTGTTCTTGGACAGCCCCTTGGCCAACTCCTCTGATCTCCCCCAAATCAACGACTCCTGTTCGGAAACCTTAAAAATCCCCGAAAAAACTCGATTTGTGGTCCAAAGATTTAAGAGTTTTTTAAGGGTAGGTGCGCATAATGAGCATCAGTCAGTATGCCGCGAGCTTTGCTGCGCGGGGCGACACTCGCATTTCTACGTTACACGATAGGAGGGAACGATGCTCAAAGCACTGGTTGCAGATAGCCACCCGATCGCTCGTGTTGGGGTCAAATGCCTTCTGTTACAACTGTCCCGGGAGGTGACGCTTGTGGAGGCGAGGACACCCAGGGAGTCCCTCGGGAGATTCCGCGAGCGAGGTTTTGATGTCGTCATCCTGGATGTATCGATTCCCGGCGAAGGTGGACTGGAGGTGATAAAGGAAATGAGGCGGGAAAACCCGAGGGTCCCGATCGTGGCAATGAGCATCTACTCCAATGATGAAATCGCGATCCGTGCGTTGCGAGCTGGAGCTTCCGCTTATCTGAGCAAGGACCTTGACTTACGGCGCATGGCGGCAACGGTGGAAGGGATCCTGAGAGGAGCGACCTACTACACGCCGAACGCGGTGACGGGCGTGGTCCCCCGCGCGCCTCTCGCCCCTGGAGCTCCCTTGTCGGATCGTGAGTACCAGGTCTTATGCCTCATCGCCACCGGGGAATCACTAACGGGGATCTCTTCGACATTGAATCTGAGTCCGAAGACGATTTGCACCTATCGGATGAGGGCCATGTCGAAGCTCAACATCAAGAATAACGCCGAAGTAACCCGCTATATGGCTCAACATCTTGTGTGAGAGCAGACCCTCTCGGTTCGGCACCGCCTGGGGTTCAACTGAAGAAGAACTCCTCTGCGGTGCCGCGAAGGATCTGGTCCTTCTCCTCGGGTGAGAGGAAGTCGAGACCGCTGCGTACGAGGGCGATGCTGTCTTCGTAGCTTTCGTCCTGGACCTGATACGGGCAATCGCTCGCCCACATGATACGGTCCGCGCCAAAAGCATCGCGAACTGACCGGATCAGCGGAATCAAGTCGAAATGCGGGGGCCGTTTCTCGCCGAGCGCATAGAAGGCGGAAACCTTCACCATCGCCCGGGGGTGACGCGCGAGGGCGCAGAGGGCATCAATGTCTTCCTGACGAATGGGAGCGCATCCGATGCGTGCAAGGTGGTCAATCACAACCGGAGTGTCGGGATATCGCTCGCACATGCGTCCCACCGCAGGCAGGTACTCCGGGTCAATCAACGGACACATCGCCAGATTTTGACTGGCGCCCGCCGCGAACATCTTCTGGTAACCGTCTCCCTCCAACCACATCTCCGGCGTTGCCCCACTGGGATGGATGCGGAAACCGCGCACCCCCTCCTCTGCCAGGCGCGCCATTGCCTCCTGCGGCGATTCACCCGTGGCGTCGACTATCGCAACTCCCGAAAAGACGCCTGGGTGCTGCCGCATGACCTCCAGCATGTAGGCGTTATTGAAACCGTAGAAGCTCATCTGGATCAACACGATGCGATCGACCCCGCTCGTTCGGCAGTGGGCCAACAACTCCTCCGGTTTGAAGGTTGGGGGCTGCATATCATTCACCGTAAAGTTAGAGGCGAGGGGGTACGACTGTAAGTCATCGGTCCAAACATGCACATGCGCGTCGATGTAACTCATGGTGCTCTTCCTTTCTTGTCCGTGGCTTTGCCCATTATACCGGCTCTTCCTTCGACGTGCCACCCTCCCTTCATGCGGATCGCCCGTCAGGAACTTTTCGGTGGGGTGCGATGTTTGTTTCGTCATAACGGTTCAGTTTGGTCGTTTGGATAGCACGGTCGGTTTACCGCCGTGAGGAGGAAGGGGAGCAGAGGGA
>JACQGJ010000663.1 GCA_016199605.1 Armatimonadota bacterium
AAGAAGAAGAAGGAAAGCATCAAGGCCAAGAGGAAGAAGGCGCAAGCCGAGAAAACCACCCAGTGAAACGCAGCAGTCCATGGGGCGTCGCGTAGTCATCAATGCGATCCCCGTCGCACCCCTCACCACACAGAGACCTATACTCGTTAAGGCCGAGAATCACCTCTCTTGGATCTCCCCATGGAAGGTGCGAAAACGTTGGGTCTTCCTCCTTCACGAGTATATTTCCCCTCGCCTGCATCGCAGTCAGGGGCATGGCACACCGGCGGATCATTCCCGTTCTCATCACCTTGGTGCTCACGGCCTTCGTGTCACCACGGCGGGGCGAGACCGCTGCCGGAAGCAACGAAGCCGCCGACGAACCACACGACCTGCAAACCCCAGTCGAGTTTGAGGTTGCCTGCTCGCCGCCGCCCGTCCTCCGGGAAGGTTCCCTTTGCGTGCCAGTCAAATGCCTTGAGACTGAACTGGGTTTTGAAGTCATTCCGGTGGATGAAGATCAAGTCCTGCTCAGATACTTCGGGACCTCGCTCTATCTCCGTCGCAACAGCTCTCAATTCACTGTCAACCTGAAACCCGCTTCGCTACCGATCCCCACCTTCGTCTATCAGGAACGACTGTACCTACCCGTTCGGATCCTTGAATCAGCGTTCGGACTTCATTGCCACACCTCTGGGGAGGCGGGCTTCACAGTCTCGGTTTTGCCCTCACGACTGACGGGTTGCCGCTCTTCGGTTTCCAACGAGCGCGTCCGTATGGTTCTGGACTTCGACCGGCCTGCTCCTTTCGCCACGGAGGACCAACAAGCTCTCCAGCTCGCCCTCCATTTCAGGTCGGTTGTCGCTGCCTCTCTTGGCGGGGAGAGTGAAACTTCCTCCGCTGCCTTGAGTACCCCGGCGACTCCCCTCTCAGCTCCCTATGATTCCTGGGTCTTCCCCCTCAAGGATGTTCTGGTGAAGGAGGGCCGAGTTCAGAGGTCCAGCCCGTTTGAGGTGAGCTTCCAGGCAGGGACGCGATACCGCGCCCCCGTGAAAGTGTTCACGCTGACCGAGCCCCCTCGGGTAGTCGTTGACTTCGTGAAGGTCTTCGAGGAGGTGGAGAGGTCGGCGATCCGTCCCGGCATTGAGCACCTGTCCGTCCGGAGAGGGACCTCCGTGGGACCACTCCAGATCCACCTCGCCAAGATTGCGCTCGACAGCGGGACAGGTCGCTATCTGCTGCGCCCGGCGCTTGGAGGCGAGACGATCATGCAGCGCAGCGCTCCGAGTGAGATCGCCAAACGACTCGGCGCGTTGGCAGCCACCAATGGAGGCTACTTCGGAGGAAACGGCTCGCCCCTCGGAGTGCTGGTGATCGATGGCGAGTGGATCAAGACGATCGGTCTGGTGCGGACCGGCTTGATCGTCACGCACTCCGGCAAGGTGCTGATCGACACCGTCAACTGGAGCGGCGTTGCGAAGTTCGGCACCGAGGGGCGTTTGGATCTCGGAATGTTGAATACCCGCGTTGGCGGCGGAGATTCCACCCGGCTCGCGCGCAACGGCGACGTTGCAGTCTTTACTCCTCGGTGGGGAAAGCGGGTGACGCTCCTGAGCGATGAAGCCGCGGTAGTCGTCGAGGAAAGTGTTGTCACAGAAGTGATCAACGCACCGGCGCCTGAGATCCCGGCCACGATGGGGCGTAGCGCAGGAATTCCTGCCAACGGATTTGTCTTGTGCGCGCGCAACGGCGCCTCTGCGAAGGTGGGTGCCCTTGAGGAGGGGACCCGGTGCGTTCTGACATGGAAACTCCAGAGTGATTTCGGAGAGGAGATTCGACACGTCGTCGGAGCGGGACCGCGACTGGTCAGGAACGGTGTGGAGTGCGTTACGGCTCTCGAGGAGAAATTCCAGAAGGACGTCGCCACAGGACGCGCCCCGCGCACGGTGGTAGGAGTGACCAGGAAGAACGAGTTGCTGCTGCTCGTCGCCGATGGCCGCCGGCCGGAAGAAAGCGTCGGGCTTACCCTCCAGGAATCCGCTCGAATCATGATCGACCTGGGTGCGGTAAACGCCCTCAACCTCGATGGAGGCAGCTCGACCACGTTTGTGATCGACGGCAAGGTTGTGAACTCTCCATCAGACGGCATCGAGAAGCGCGTCAGCAACGCTCTCGTTTTGCTGCCCGGATGATCCGTTCCTCTCGCAACTATTCACCTGTTGGGAGGGAGTTGGACTCCCGACCCAAATCTCCTTGTCGTAGCAGAGCCGGGTTAACAGGTCGGGAGTCCTCGAACTCACAGAGTTCGCACTCCCTCCCAACAAGGTCCAGTTGAACAGTTACCTCCTTTTGCTTTGAGGAAGTCACATCGTCGAGGGACGCGGCGACGGGGTGACCGTCGTGGCAGGAGTGGCCGAAGGATTGGTGGCTGACGCCGGCCCTGTCGACGGAGCCGGTGAGGGCAGGCGGCCCGTTCGCCCTCCCGCCGATACTCGGGGTCGATAGACGGGATGAGCGCGCCGAATAGGACGGTTGGCTGGGTTCTGTGGCTGCGAGGGCGGAGTCGTCGCAGCTCCGGACGCGGGCGCCTTTCCCGTCACGGGCGCTGCGGGTGTGCGCGGTCTGGTCAACGGACTCGTCGACGTCCTGGTCTTGGGTTGAGTCCCGGTGGGAGGAGCGGCCGGAGTCGTCCCTGTAGGTTCTTCGGCTCCAACTCCCAGAGACTCGCCAAGGCTGCCCACCAACTCCTCAACATCCGCAAGCTCGGCAAGGGCCACTTTCCCTTTTGGCTGCTGCAGGCCGGTGGCCGCCGAAGCTCCGGCGAGATGATCGCGCAGGGAGGCGATCAAGGTCGCCGGGTCTTCCGTCGCTGCCCCGGGAATCTGGACTCTTCCAAGCGCCTCTCGCGCTTTTGCCGCATCCCCGGAGGCGAGCGATCCCGCCATTTCATCCAGCACCGGCGCCAGGTCCACGCCCGCCATCAGCTTGGACACGGACTGAATCTCTCCCTTGAGCAGCAGCGTGGCATTCCGTGCTCCTTCAAGATCGTTGCGGTCCAGCAAGACCTGGATCCGCTGTGCACCCAACTGTACGACGACCGAAGGCAGGTGAGACTCCACGTACCCCAGAAGTGTGTTGAGGGAATCAAGATCCGGAGTCACCTGCTGGTAGTTGTTCTTCTGCACGTCGCCCTTCACCCGCTGCAACGTCGAGGAGAGTATCTCGATATCGGGCCCGGGATCGTACGTAACGGCCTCTGGTTCGGGAGCCGGTTCAGGCTGGGCAGCAACCGTGGTGTCAGTAGAGGGCTGCGACTCATTCTCAGGGGCCGCCGGCCCGGCGGCCTGTTCCTGCGGTTGCGGAGAGGAAGTCCTCCCGGAGGGCACCAACCCTCCACAGCCTGCAGCCACTACACAGACCGCTATTCCCCACAGAAACCGGTAGGACTTCATCATTGGAAAGTCTCCTCTGTACACAAAGTTGTTGCGCGGCGGTTATTTTAAGGAGCGGGAGGGCAAATGTCAAGGCGACGGAAGGCGACAGGCGACGAGAAGAAGAGGAAACCTCGCTCCTCCGTAGAATGATCGTTGTGTTCCTTGAACCGGAAATCCTGAGAAACTGAACTGGAGCAATAGATTGCCATGAAAGCCCTCCTGGTTGCGCTCCTTCCTATCGCCGTCAACTGCACTCAGACCGCAGTCATTGCCAGCCCGTTCGCCTGGGGGGTGAACGGCCATCCCGGCGTGCAGGAAGGCTACTGCCAGATTCCCATCGAGCAGCAGCTTGACCTCGTCGCACAGTTGGGCGCAAAGTGGTATCGGTGCGACTGGTATCAAGGGGCGGTTGAGAAAAGTCCTGTTGCCTATGACAAGCTCGTGGAGGAAGCCGAGCAACGTGGCCTTCGTCTTCTGCCGATCATTTTCCCGACCACCGGTTGCCGGAGCGACGCATCGACGGAGCAGATTCGGCAGGAGTCTTTTGAGTTCGCCCGAAAGCTCGTAGGACACTTCAAAGGACGAATCACTCACTGGGAGCTGGACAACGAGTTGGACAACCTCACGATGGTGCGCAAAGGCGAGAAGTGCCGCGATGGATCTCTCTGGCAATGGGGTGACCCGGACGGCGACAAGCCGGTGCATTTCGAAGAAACGCGTTACCAGAAAGCGAAAGCCGAGCTGCTCGGTCTCCACGAAGGGGTGAAGGCTGCCGACCCGAAGGCGCTCACCATCGTGGACAGCGCGGGTTGGCTGCACTACGGTTTCTTCGAGCGGCTGGTGCGTGAGGACAAAGTGCCGTTCGACCTGTTGGGATGGCACTGGTATTCCGAGATGGGCGACATGACCAAGGTGCGCGGCACCTTCAACCTCCTGAAGCATCTAACGAGCTACGGCAGGCCCATCTGGGTCACCGAGTTGAATCGCCGCGGGGGAAGTCAGGGCGGACACGAGGAAGATCAGTCGAACTTCCTACGCGCCATCGCGATTCAGTTGAGGCAGTACCCGGTAGTCGAAGCGTTCTTTGTCTACGAACTACTTGATGAGCCTTACTTCGGCGCGGACAACGCCGAGTCGCACTACGGTCTGGTGGAAGTGGTGAAGGGGTTGGACGGACGGTGGCGAGTGGGGCGGCAGAAAAAGGCGTTTCACGGAATTCAAAGTCTCCTTGCAGGGAGTGATACGACGAAGCCATCCCCTGGCAAGGCCGCCCGCTATGCCAGGACGACTTCGGCCACAAACCCACTTCATGCCACAATCGATCCCCGGCAGGTCTCCTCAGTTATAGGCAATCCCTTTGGCACACAAACGACTTCCATGGGCGAAGGTCACGAAGCGGCCCGACTCGAGACCTTCCTGAAGGAGATTTCCGACTGTGGCTACGGCTGGGTCAAAGACTACTTCGGCGCGGGGAACGTGGCGGAAGGTGAGGACTGGAAGAAGATGTGGTTATCCTTCCCCCCGCATTACGAGGAGTTCTTGCGAACAGCGACCGACCTTAAACTGAAGGTCATGCTGCGTCTCGACTACCCACGTTTCCACGGCCAGGAGCCGACCAGCCCCGAAGGTCTACAGGTCGTGGCGCAGTTCTATCGCCAGGCTGTCCGGCAGCTCAAACCGTGGGTTCACGATTGGGAGATAGACAACGAGCCTAACATCGGCAACGAGAAGCCGCGCCTCACGCCGGAGGACTACACCCGCATCGTGGAAGCAGCGGCAAAGGCGATCCGCTCGGAAGACCCGAAGGCACTGGTGTATGCCCCCGCGTCAGCGATGTTGCAGTGCCTCCACACTTCGCCCTATCCCTACATTCCCCGGCTGCTCGACGCCGGACTCCTGAACCACATCGACGTCTTCTCCTTCCATCCCTACCGTCAGCCGTACCAGCGAGTGAACGTCCCCGAGCACGCCTCCGAGTTCCATCCGTGGCAGGTGTGGGGCAGTTACCAGAAGCAACTTGCAGACCTGCGGACGCGGCTGCGCGGGAAAGCGGGGAAGGACGTTCCCCTTGCGGCCACGGAAGTCGGCTATCCGACTCACAGGGACAAACAGACCGAAGTGCAGGAAATCAGTTTGACGACGCAGGCGAAGTATGAACAACGAATGATGATTCAGGATTTCGCGCTGGGGGTGCGACCACGCATCAACTTCATCTTCAAGCGACCGTGGAGCGACCCCTACGAGGTGGAGCACCAATTCAGCCTGGTGAACGCCGATGGCAGCAAGCGACCGGCTTACTTTGCGGTGCAGAACGTGTGCGCCGTGTTCGGTGATTCTCTGAAACCCTCGAAGGTGAAAGTAACCTGCGACGCGCCGCCGGAGGCGGCGAACTCTGCCAGTTCGAACGTCCAGGTCTACGCGTTTGAGAAGAAGAGCGGGGGCCTGGGTGAGTTGATCGTGGCCCTGTGGGCGGGTGTTCCTGCCGTGGACGCAGCCTACTCGTCGGGAAGTTGCCGCGTGACGATTCACAGCAATCGCTATGAGGCGCCCGTCTCCTACGACCTGATGCAGCCCACACCGATTTCCGGTCGGGCGCTCACTTACAGAACGGCAGGTAGGAGTGCTATCATCGAAGGCGCTCCATTACAGGACTCACCGGTCGTGGTGAAAGTCCTCGCTCGCCAGGACCGAAAGTAGCCGCAAAGACACAGAGACGCCAGGCAAAACAGAGACCACGTTGGCTGCTATTTGCGGCGTCGTGTCTTTGTCGTTGGCCATTGATCGGAGTGACCGCCGTGAACTTCAGACCCATCCTTCATCTGATGCTATTGCTCCTTATCACGGACTTGTCCTTCGCAGCACCGAAGGTCGCGGTGATGTATAGCGCGTGGAGCAATGACGCCTTCAAGGATGAGTTCGATCTTCATCTGCAATCGTTGGGATGGGCCTTCGAGAAGTTCGAGAATCGAGACATCGCGAAGCTCACCATGCGACTCGATGAATTCGACATCGTTGTTTCGACGGGGGTGGGCAACTACGAAAACCCGCAGGACATGTCGGCCTACAAAGACGCCTGGCTGAAGTTCCTGAACCGGGGCGGCGGCCTGCTCATCACTGACGCGAGTTACGGTTCGGTGCTCGACCTGTGGATGAACCGACTCGGTTCGGACTATGCTCTGACCAGCACTGGCTGCGCGCCGTACACAAAGAAGAACGGCGGCTCCGGGGAGATTGTCTGTGACGACCAGAATCCGCTGATCCACGTCCCACGAGACCTCCCGCCTCTGTTCCGGGCGAAGAATGGCCTCTGGGCACACCTCGAGACGTGAGGCGAAGGATGGAAAAGCCTCGTAACGTGCGCCGACAGCAAAAGCCTTCTCGTCACTCGCGACGTCGGCAAAGGCGCAATCGTGGTGACGAGCTACTTCTCCTTTCGGGGGGAGGTTGCCAGACCTCTCGCGGCGGGATTGCTGGAGGATCTCTGGTTGCACGTTCTCGGTCTTCGGAGCGGCCTCGTGGTTGAGTCGATATTGATGGGGCCGGAAGTTCCCGGCCGACACGACGTGAGGATGAAGATCGGCAACAGCTCCGGCACAAGATCTCACATCACAGCAACTCTCCGCATGGCGTTCGGTGACGCAGTGCCGTCACACGCCGCAGCAGACGAGGCCACAGTGGAGCCATGGGGACATGCCGAGTTCAAGCTACCGTACGCAGTAACAGAACGAGGGAAACTGAGCTTGTCCCTCGACCTGACCAATGGCGACCGGAATGTGATGTCGCTGGACCGGGTACAGAGCATTCCTGAGATGGTGGAGTTTGCAGTCAAGGATCGGCACGTCTATCCCGTGGAAGGAAGGCTGGCTTTCTCTGCCGCCTTCACCCCTGACGCGGAGGTCTCGTTGGATACCTGCAGGGGACAACTCGTCATTGACGGCAAGCTCGCCCTCGACCTCAAACCCTTGAAGCCCGCGGGCGATTACTCGGTTGGCGTCTCAAAACTTGCAGTGGGGAAACATCGGGCCAGGCTTCGCCTGGTTCATGCGGGGAGGGAGCTTGGGGCGAAGAAGATGGAGTTCTACCGGTATGCCACGCCGCGTGTCTATTCACGATCCGACGGCACAACCATCGTCAACCGCAAACCGTTCTTCCCTTTTGGCTGGTATCACGTATCGTGGAGCTTCACCAGCGAGGAGCGTTTGCAGTGTCTGCGCGACATCGCCGCCGGTGGGTTCAACGCTCTGCACGCCGGCATCAAGCAGATTGACGAATGGGAGCCGTTGCTCGAGGAGGCGGAGAAGCTGGGTGTCCACGTCGTCACCGAGTTTGGGGTAGATTCCGTGAAGGTCATCACCCGCTATAGAGACAAGAAGGCGGTTCTCGCATGGAATCCGGGCGACGAACCGGACGGCGGAGGAGTTGCGCCCGAAGAGATGCTGCGTCGCTTCGACAGCTTCAAGCTGGCCGACCCGGAGCATCCCACCTACATGACGCTGTGCGTTCCGCAGACCTACTCTCGCTACGCGGGTTGTGCCGAGGTTATCGCCCCCGACCCCTATCCGATTCCCCACTCCCCTACCTCTGCGGTGTACGACATACTCAGTCAGGCGCGCACCGAGGCGGCCAAGTATGGCCGTCCCGTCTGGGGAATTCTCCAATGCTTCGGCTATGAGAAGGGCCCGTGGCGCGTGCCGACGTTCGCGGAGTGTCGGAACATGACCTATCTCGCGCTGCTCGCCGGTGTGAAAGGAATCATCTACTACACTTACGCCGACACGGGCTTCAAAGTCACCGACCATCCGGACCTCTGGCGCGACATGCAGACACTCCCCGCGGAGATCAGGACGTTGACGCCGTTCCTGCTGGGCAGCCGGCTGGTGAAGCTGGAAACGGGGCACGCCGATGTATTCGCGGGAGCATGGACGAGGGGCAAGCGGGTCGTCGTCTGCGTAGTCAACACCTCTCCAAAGGAATCGCGGCAGGTGGATCTCATTCTGCTAACAGCGGCAAAAGGCCCAGCGCGACCCCTGTTCGCTGGCCGACCGTCGGGACTGGTGTTCCAGAAGGGAAGACTGAGGGGCGCGGTTGGTGGGATGGAAGTGGAAGTTTGCGAATTGACTCGTTAGTAACTCTGGGTTATCCTTCATGTCCATAGGGGGTGAAGAAGTGAGGCAACATGACTTTCGTTGCGCAGCCCATATCCTGGCGGCAAGTGTGCTGCTGTCGGGAGTGCTGCATGTCACTGTCGTTAGGGGAGGAGGTACCAACCGAGGGGCGGAGTCTCTGCGCGAGTTGGTTGAATCTGACTGGCAGCTCCAGGATGAGACGCGCATGAGGGAGCTTCGCGAGCCGGGGTTGGTTCGATTCGTTGAGACGGTGTTGCAGTGGGGAGGAACGGTTCCCAACGACTCCCTCTCCGTTCCCCGCGACACCACGCCGACTTTGAATGGTCGGCTTGAAGAACCGGCCTGGCAGAAGGCGGCGAAGGCCCCGGCTACCGCGGCCGGCGAGCCGGAGTTTCGGTTCTTCCACGATGGTCGGCAGGTCTACGTCGGCGTCACGTTTCTCTCAAGCTCTGAAGGCCGGTTCTGTGGGGACGCAACCGCTGCCGATGCTGCGGGCGCGGTGGATGGAGTTAGGAACGGCCTGTATTCTTTTCATACCAACTGGGAGTTGAATCCGTGGTGGCAGGTGGACCTCGGCGCTCTGCACTCCCTCGGCAAGGTTGTCATCTACAACCGGCTCGACTACGAGCCAGGGCTGCACAACGCTGATCAATTGGTCCTCTCCACTTCGACGGATGAGCAGCACTGGACTGTGCGGCACGAGAACCGCGGCAAGTTCTTCGGAGGTGTGTCGGCCGGAGGGCCGCTGGTCGTCAACTTTTCCCAACCGGTTCAGGCGCGCTTCGTCCGCGTGCATTTGCCTAATCCGGGAGG
>JACQGJ010000662.1 GCA_016199605.1 Armatimonadota bacterium
CCTCAAACGAGGCCACGGATTCATCATATTAAGACCCCAACCCATGTTCGAAGCGATCTTCCCCGAACACCTCCGCCCTAAACCTGAGGATTTCTGCTCCTTCTTTCCATGCGTCAGGAGGCAGGCCGGCTTTCATCGCTGTATGTTCGAGAAAGCTGTCCCGGTCCAGCCCGTGCTCCGTTGCGACCTGAGGCAGCAGCAGACCGGATCGCCCCTTTTTTCGTATGATCAATCCATGGGTTCCGATGACGATCTCTTCGATGCTTAGCACTTTAACCGGCAGGGTCAGGACGGAAACGTCTATGGTAATCTCCTCCAGTTCCTCCGCGCCGACGGGCGAAAATCGGGGATCCTCCGACGCCGCGGAGCGGGTCGCGCTGGCCACCGCCTGGTACAGCGGCTTAACTGGCTCAGGGTATCCGATGCACCCCCGAAGCTGCCCTTGAGCTTTCAGCGTCACAAACGCTCCACGGTGCTCAAGCAGGACACGATTACGAACCTCCAGGCAGGGAAGCACACCCTCGCATACGAAATGACAGAGAGTTCTCCTCGCGATCTCCAAGAGCTCCCTCTGTGCAGATTCCTCCAATGTAGTGGAATCGCTGCTCGGCATCTTCCTCACCGCCCGCTCTGCCTCTTTAGGACGGCTTGATTATAACAAAGGAGCCCTGCAAGTCAAGGAAAGGCCCTGATCCCTGGCTCAGCTTTGGAGGAACTCTTGAACCGTTTGCTGCCTTCTGTTAGTATGCGGGCCAACCAAGATAGCGCTGCAACACTTGAGGCTGAGGTGATATCAATGCGGTTTGAGTTACTGGTTGCCCTGGGTCTTCTGATTTCTGTCGCTGTGATCGCCATACCCATCAGAGCGGCTGGCGAGAGTCCTATCGTCTACGCTCCCGACATCGTTGGTTGCGACCGGATGTTCATGGTGGCCCTTCGAGTTCCCAAGGACGGTCCCGAAGTGCACGTAACAGTGCCTGACAGCATCGTGTTGCTGGACAAAACCCGTCTCCCCGCCAAATCGGAGGAGAGAAGATTCTACTTTCGCTCAGTGAAGCCCTCACCAAAGTCTGAGCTTCGCTTCGCGCTCCCTGACGGCGAGGTCGTGGTTCCTGTCGTTATCTGGTCTTTCGAGGATCTGCGGCAGTTTCGGACTGTCAAGGACATCCAGCTTCCGCGCCGCTGGCCGCTGGGCAAGCCACTGCCGGAGTTGAAGGAAAGACAAGTCTTCCCCACCGGTGCGGAGGTAAAGACGGGGAAGGGCAGCGGTGGATGGTTGGATGTCTCGGACGACGCCATCTGGAACATGCAACCCGACAGCACGATCCCTCGCTGGCACTGGGTCAACATTCAATACGGGTGCCCGGTGCATGGTCAAGAGATTTACAAAAATCGGGCCTACTATCCCTGGGGAAAAGAGGGCGAAATTCCATTCAAGTGGAAGATCGAGTGCCCCGTGGGGCACGAGCTTTATCCTTCCAATGACTTCGGCGCCGGCGACTTTACGAGCGGCCAGTTCCCGGATGATGGCATCGGCGGGGGCTTTGTGCAGAATGACAAACACTACGGGTTTATTGCCGAGCTTGCCCAGCACTATGACCACCTGATGCTTTTGGTCGCGCCGGCGTGTGCGGACGGGTATGTGGCGACGGGTGATGTTCGCTACGTGCACAAGTCGCTTGTCGCGATGTGTCGGGTGGCCGTCGAGTATGCGTATCTCGCGACCATGACTCAGCACCGGCACCGCAACACGGTTGCCCAGGTCGAACGATTTGGACAGGGGCGCTTTGATGAGGGACCGATTCTGGGATCCACCGGGCTGACCGTCTACGCAATTGACCAACCCGGATATCAAGTTCGATATGCGGAAGCCTACGACCGCATCTTCCCCGCCATCGACAAGGACCCGGACATCCTCCCCTTCCTGCAGAAGAAAGGGTTCGACGTCAAGACCCACGAGGACGTGCGGCGCTTCATCGAGGAGAACCTGATCGCTGTGTGGATGCAGGCGGCCATGGACGGCGCGACCAACTCGAACGAGCCTTTCCACCAATGGGGACTCGCTAAGATGGCGGAATACCTCAATTACGGGCAAGGCAGCGACTTCATGGACTGGCTCTACGACGGGTCGGGCAAGATGCGCGTCTTCGTGCCGAACACCTACTTCCGTGACGGCGCCCCTTATGAATCGACCGGTGGTTACAACAGCATGCACGTCACGGCTATCGGCCCGATCATCGAGGCCGTCGAACACCTCCGTGAGATGCGGCCCGAGGTTTATCCTGAAGACAAATATCCGTCTCTCAGCAAGTCTCGTCGGTATCACAGCGTCTTCGACTTCTGCATGGACACGGTGACCATCGACCGATCTTACCCGCAGATTGGGGATGGTGGCGGATGGCCGTCATACAAGAAGCTGCCGAAAACCTCCTGGCATGATGCCGACGCGGCTGCTTTCGAGCACGCCTACAAGCTCTTTAGAGACCCCAAGTTTGCCTGGGCGCTCGTGAATTATCCCGGTTGGAGCCCGTCTGCCAGCTTCCCGTTTACCCGGGATCAAATTAAAAACGAAGCGGCAAAGTGGCCCGACGATTGGAACGACCGCAGCTCTCTCCATGATGGCTTCGGCATCGCCATCCTGCGCGGCGGCAAGAGCGACGACAAGCGCGCCTTCTGGATGAACTACGGCCACAACCGCGGGCATTGTCAGGACGATACACTCGATATCGGTTTGCAGGCTTACCAGGGAATACTCCTTTCGCACATGGGCTATCCCCGCAACTGGGGTTGCTGGGAATACTCATGGAGCAGTCACAATCAAGCTCGTATCTTCCCGTATCAGACCATGGCGGCGCAGGCGCAACTCCTTGCCGACGCTGGCCCGGTTCACGTGACTGAGGCACGGGCGAGTTCGCTCAGTGAGCCCGAACAGAACTGGCAGCGAAGGATGCTTGCCTTGGTGGATGTCGCCCCCGACAAGTTCTACTGTGTGGACTTCTACCGCATCTTCGGTGGCGAGGAGCACTGGTGGGCTTTCCATGGACAGGAGGGTGACTTCGCCACAAACGGCATCAACCTGACCAAACAGGAGAGCGGCACCCTCGCGGGAGCAGGGGTGCCCTATGGCGACCCGAAATGGCTCAAAGAAAATGGGTGTGGATACGGCACCTATGGTTGGAGTGGACTGATGTTTCCCTTTGCTCATCTCTATAATGTCGAGAAAGGTCACCCCTCTCCTGCCGGAGGCGAAGGAGGCGTCTGGTCAGCCGACTGGAAGCTGAAGAGCGGTGACGGGCTGCACCTTCGCCTGACCGTCCCCTGCGCCGAAGGTGTTGAGGTCAACATCTGCGATGGGACTTCCCCCGCCGGTGGCAAGCCCTACGAGATGAAGTGGATCATGCTCCACAACAAGGGAACGAAACCGGTGAAGACCCAAGTGCTCAGCCTCCTGGAACCGTACATGAATGATCCGATCATTCGGGAAGCGCGACCTCTGAAGCTTTCCGGTGACGACGAAGCAGGCTTCGCTCCGATGGGATGTGTCCTGCGCCTCGCCGACCGAACCGACACCATCCTTGCTTCAGCCGACCCAAGCGTCGAACGCACGGCGCACGGGGGCCTGTCTTTCGCCGGGCGCTTCGGCTTCTATTCCGAGGGAAGGGACGGCTCACCTGTCTCCATGTCCCTCGTCGGTGGAACGATACTCAGCAAAGGCAAGTTCGGTATCAAACTGGACAGCCCCGAATACCGCTCGAAGATTCTGAAGGCGGACCGAACTACTGACACCATCACGGTGTCCCCGGCACCGCCATCACTCTCCGCACTGGTCGGTCAGTTCATTTACATTACGAACCCGGTCCGTCGCGTTGCCGCTAAAGTGCTCGAAGCCAATGCGGTTCCCGGCGGAGTACTGCTTCGCCTCAACCTCGATTCCCGCATCGGCACCGGTCGGGTGACGGGTACCCAGGACTACAGAGTCAACACCTCGACTCCGTTTGAGCTTCAGGGATACCGCTACTATCTCGGAGCTCGCATCGTCAATGCTGACCGATCTGCAGAGTATCGCATCTCGGAAGTCGTCGGCGCGCAGGGCGCCGTCATTGATGACAAAGCCCACCCGGAAGCGAAGGCCGACAAACTGGCCAACGAATTCCCCACCGGCACCTGGTTCGAGGTCTATGACTACGGAGTGGGCGATGAGGTCGTGTTTCCACATCGAGTCAGCGTCACCAGGAACGGGCCGAACATGTAC
>JACQGJ010000042.1 GCA_016199605.1 Armatimonadota bacterium
AAGTGGTGGGTATCGTACCCCGCTGCGACGCTGGGGGGAGTGGCTATCTCGATGTGCTCGTGTAACATCGTCCCGGTTGCGGCGAGCATCTACGCTCGCGGAGCGGGCATCGGCCCCGCTTTCGCGTTTCTGTTCGCAGCGCCCGCCTTCAATTTCGTGACAACGGTTTGGATCTTCACCGTCTTTGGCGTGAAGCTGGGAGTCTGGCGTGCCGTTTCCGTTCCGCTCATCGGAATCATCATTGGTATGATCATGCACTACCTGTTTCGCAAGGAGCAGGCCTCACGCGTTTCTGAAGCCGCACAGACTCTGGATGAGGAATTTGCCTCAGCCATGGGTAATACCAGGGACCCTAAATATGGCCTCCACACGGGACTCCTTTTCGTGGGCCTGTTTGGCATTCTAGTCCTCGGCGCCCGGGGGATTCCTCCCGCCGTCAAGATCTCCTCCATCGCCCTTCTTGGACTGGGGCTGGCCGTCGCCGTACCTGCCTGGTTCCCAGCCTCTCAAATCAAGCGGTGGATGGGCGAAACCTGGTACTACTTGCGTATCGTCCTTCCTATCTTGCTGCCCGCCGTGTTCGTGATCGGCCTCCTTCAAAACAATGCGTGGGGTTGGATTTACAAGAACATCTACCCCTTGGTGGGTCAGAATGGCGCCAAGGACACTTTCATCGCCGCCGTCTTCGGATCGATCATGTATTTCCCGATTCTGACGGAAGTGCCGTTCACTAAAGCCCTCCTGAAGGATTCCATCATGGGGGTTGGACCGGCCCTTGCGTTGCTGATCAACGGTCCCGGCGTGAGCCTCCCCGGCGCCATCCTGATTGGCCGCGTGTTCGGCTGGCGCAAAGCAGTGCTTTACGAAGTCATGGAAATGCTGCTTGGAGGGACTGTCGGGCTGCTGTTTGGGAAGATCCATGGCGATTACACCTGCCCCTGCCAGAAGGGCGCAGTGGAGACGTTTTTAGAGGAGCCGTCCTCGATGAAGGCTGCCGCTGTGCTGCTTGCCTGCATCCTGCTTGGCTGGTGGCTCACTGCGAAGAGAGGACGCGCCTCGGCCCTTGTCGGCGCTCAGGCTGCGGCGATCGAACCGTTTACATCTTCAGAACCAAAGGACGCACCCGTATGAAGCACTATCACTTTTCGGCACTCACGACTCGGAAGGGCCTCACCGGTGCCGCCATCGGTTTGTCGGCTTTTGCATCGCTGTTTCTGGTTGGGTGCTCTCCTGAAGCTACGCCACCGGTTTCCGGTGGCACAAAGGCCCAGGCGGCAGACAGCAACACGATCACGCTCTTCGTCCCTTGTGGCATGGTGGACCCCATGATGAAGGTGAGAAAGAAGTTCGAGGCCCTGCCCGATAAGCCAACCGTGAAAATCATCAATGACAACGCCGTGATTCTGATGCGCCGGATTCGCCGCGGCGAATACACCGACATCCTGTTTTCACCCGGCGAAACCGAGATGAACCTCATGGTCAAGGAGGATTACATCGAACGCAAAGAGGTCCAGACCTTTGGTAGTTTCAAGCTGATTCTGGTTGTGCCTTACGCCAACCGTGCGAAGATCAAACAGGTTTCCGATCTGACGGCTTCGCGCGTGAAGCGGATCGCTATTGCGGATCCCGCCCAGAACTCAGTAGGCTACTATGCTGAGGAAGCCCTGAAATCACTGGGGATGTGGGATGCCGTCAAACCGAAACTGGTTTCGCACTGGCACGCTCTCGAAGCGGTTACCTATGTGTGCAAAGACCGGGTGGACGTTGGCATCTACTTCAATTCGTGTCCGTTCGAAAGCACTCCGTCGGAATTGTCAGGTTACGAGAACAGCTACAGGATCCTTGAGACGCTACCGGAATCCTCATACCCGCCGATCAAAGTTCAAGCGGGAGTTCTGAAGAAAAGCAACAATCCCGAGCTTGCCCGGAAGTTTATCCAGTACCTGCTGCAGCCGGACACCCAGAAACTGCTGAAAGCGAGTGGAATTCCCAATGTGCCGACCAGCGGGAAAGAGGAGGCGTCGTGAAGTCGGAGCGCACTCGTATCCTGACGGGTTGAGTCGATACCGGACAATGGAGCAAAAAGATTCAATACTGAGAGGAGGCAATACGTTTTTTGGAGCAAAATCACAGAAAAGGAGTAAAGATCATGAGACAGTTCGTTACAGCTCTGCTGTTAAGTGGAGCACTGGCGGTAACCCTTGCGGGTTGCACCCCTAAGGCCACCCCGGGCGGCAAGGTGCCCAACATGGAGGGCAAACCCCTCGCCAAGGCGGAGACCGGCAAGGATGAAGGAAAGGGCGGAGCCCCCGCCGAATCCGGCGCGTGGAAGGCCGAATACGGCCCGTCTGACGCCAAGGTCGTCGTCGAGTGCTTCTACCCGATGGAGGGGCACGACTGGGTGAAGGCCCTCAACAAGAAGATCCTCGACAAGTACCCGGACGAAGTCCGTATCCTGCACATCAACTGGCAGACGGATGAAGGACTGCGGGTCCTCGAGGCTGAAAAACTGGAGCCCTGCGGGCAGTACCTTGTCAACAAAAAAGTAGTCGTCAAGAAGAACCCGGTCTTGGGCGGTTGGAAGGACGAGGACCTCCTGAAAGCCGTGGACGAGGAAGTCCACGCAAAGTACCCAAAGAAAGTGTCGATGGTCACAGGGAACGTGGTGGTTCACGTTCCCTGCGGCCTCGCCGGCCCCTTCGGCGATGTTCGAGCTCGCTTCGCGAAGGAACACTCCGACATCAAGCTTACGGCGAGGATTGCCAACACGCTGGTGCTGAGAGACCGAATCCACGAGGGCGAGGGAGGAGATGTTTTCCTGTGCATGGGCGATATCGAGCTTGACCCGCTCAAGGAGAAGCAACGGATTGATTTGGCGTCAGCCACAACCGTTGCCACGACGAGCCTGTCGATCATCACACCCCTCAACAATCCGGGAGAGATTCGAGGGCTGAAAGACCTCGGCGGGCCGAAGGTCCGCCGCATCGCCCTGGGCGATGCGAAAGGGCTTTCAGTGGGTAAGCAGGGGGTTGCCGCCCTCACGAAATGCGGGCTGTGGGACAAAGTCAAAGATCGAGTCTACTATGTGAAGGAAGCCGCCACACTGAAAATCATCGTTGCGGAGGGCAAGGTTGACGCCGCTCTGGTCTACACAAGCTGCCTTCACGAAACCCACACCCCCGGAACCAAGCCCGCCAAAGTGCCCGTACGCACGGTATGCGAGATTCCCGTGAAAATGTATGATCCCGTCAAGGTCGTTGGGGTGTCCCTCATCGCGGCCAAATCTCCCGAAGCCGCAAAACGATTCCTCCAATACTGCGCCGGACCGGAAAGCCACAAGATCTTCGAGACTTGGGGTTTCCTGCAAGCTGGGACCAAAGCATAACGGGCCGATCCTCGTGTCCCACCTCCCTCGCTTTCGCGGCCAAACTACCCCGGCTTCCATAGCGCGTACCTCAGGCCGCTCCACTCTCAGT
>JACQGJ010000664.1 GCA_016199605.1 Armatimonadota bacterium
CTGCGACACTGGTTGAAGGAAGCCGGTCCGGGGGACGTGTTCCCCTTCACGAGCGAGCTGGGGCCGCCGCGCTATGCCATCACACTCCCCGACGGCAGCGAGTTCAGCGACCGGTGGGAACAGTCGTTGGTGATAAAGCGGCTCGCAGAGCAGGCGTGGGCAAAGGCGCGGGATTAGAACTCTACTCCTCGGATCCCCCTCACCGCTGGACGCCAGTCCCTGGAATGTGCTAACCTTCGGTCTCAATTACCATCTCATGATGATTGGGGGAGTGGCCTCCGTGTCCCAGGACAAGAGCCTTCGACTCAACCAGATAGACCTCCAGATCGCCGAAATGCCGGCAAAGACGCAGTCGTTCTGGCAGCTTGCCGGGCCGGGAGCGATCCTGGTCGGGTTGTCAATCGGAGCGGGTGAGATCGTCGTGTGGCCGCGAATCGCAGCGGAATACGGCGCGAGCATGGTGTGGGCGGCGACGGTAGGCATTTTCATCCAGCTTTGGATCAACTTCGAGATCGCCCGGTGGACGATTGTCACGGGGGAAAGCGTATTCGCCGGGTTCTCGCGGGTGTGGCGAGGGTTTGCCGCGGTGTTCTTGCTGTTCACGGTTTTTGGCTGGATCGCGCCGGGATGGGCGAAGACTTCCGGGCTGGCGCTGAAGGCCTTGCTCGTCGGCCCCCAGGGATTCGGCTCAGGCGCCTTCTGGACGAGCGTGACTTTCGCTTTCGTTGCCCTGTTGCTCTTTGGCCCGAAAGCCATCTACAACAGTGTCGAGAAGACCATCGAGGCATTGGTGGTCATCATCGTCGTGGGTCTGCTCTGTGTCGCCATCGCCGTAGGTACCTCGGGTCACTGGGTCGAACTTGCACAGGGCATGGTCAACTTCGGTCATGTGGAGCGCGGGATGGATGTGAAGGCCCTGTTCATCGCGATGACCTTCGCCGGCGCCGGAGGCACTGCCAACCTCTTCTACTCGTTCTACCTTCGCGACAAGCACATCGGAATGGGGGCCCGCATCCCAAGCCTGCAAAACCCCATTCGGGGTCGCACCGAAAAGTTGCCGACGGTCGGCTTCACGTACGACGACAACAATCCTGAGAACGCCCGCCAGTTTAGAGCATGGTTCAAGTATGCGATCAAGGACCAGACGCTCTTCTTCTGGTTCCTCAATACGGTGACGATCCTTCTTTTCATTTTCGGCGCTCTCTGCGTCCTTCACCCAAGCGGCCTCGTGCCTCAAGCTGGGACTTTGATCTGGGACGAAGCGGAAGTGCTGGCGAAGATTTGGGGGAAGTTCGGGCGAACGGTCTTCCTGATCGTGGGCGTTGCCACACTGTTCTCCACCGAGCTTGCGCTGGTGGACGGCTGCGCTCGATCCGTTGCAGACATTCTCTACTTCAACGTCCCCGCCGCCCGCAAGCGGGACCTGGCATGGTGGTACATGGTTGTCGCCGGCACGTGGATCGTGTTCGGAACGTGGCTCACCTGGTTCATGGAAAAACGCAACATCACGGAACTGGGTTTCCTGTTCAATGCCGCCTACGTCGGCGGTTTCGCCATGGCGGTCTACGTGCCTCTCCTGCTATACATGAACTACCGTTACCTGCCCCGCTCGGCGCGCCCCAACTGGGTCTGCACGTTCTTCATGATCGTTGCGTCCCTGGTCTACGGAGGGTTTGCGGTGGCCTCGATCCTTTGGGAGACAGGTGTGATTCGTTAGAGGGACAAGGAGAACGGACTGAGGCAGCCTCTACGGAGGGACGGTTCGAGCTATGGCCCTGCTGCCAGCAACTTCCTGACGGCGCGGGTCATCACGCTCGCACCGATGACCAACGCCTCTTCGTCGAAGTCAAAGCGAGGGTTGTGATGTGGTTGGTCCAATCCTCGTTCCGCCTTCGCTGAGCCAACCAGAAACATGCACCCCGGAACTTGCTGCAGGATATAGGACATATCCTCGCCTCCCATGGATGGCTCGTTCACCGTGACCAACTCGGGAGGCACGACCTCTTTTGCTACTCCTCGGACAAACTCCACCATCTCCGGGTCGTTGATCGTCGGGGGATAGCCCGACTGGTAGTCGAACTTGAAAGTCCCACCGTACGCCCTGGAAATTCCCTCGAGGATCTGCTGCATTCGCTCACGGATTCGGTCGCGCACTGCCAGGTCGAAGGCCCGTACCGTCCCGCCCAGGCTCACCTCTTCCGGGATGATATTATAGGTCGTGCCGCCGTGGAAGGAGGTGACGCTGACAACACCCGGATGAAGAGGAGAGAGGTTGCGACTCAGGATGGTCTGGAACGCGAGCGTCACCTCCGAGGCGATGATGATCGGATCGACCGTGACGTCCGGATGAGCGGCGTGTCCGCCCTTGCCCCTCAGCTTGATGTCGAAACGGTCGGCGCAAGCCAGGATGGCTCCTTCTCGGACGTGAAGGCAACCCACCTCCGAGTCATTCCAGAGATGGCAGGCAAGAGCGAAGTCTACAGAGGGGTCCTCAAGCGCTCCTTCCTCAATCATCCTCCTGGCGCCGGCTCCGCCTTCTTCGGCAGGCTGGAACAGGAGCTTGACGTTGCCCCTCAATTCTCCTTTGCGTCGACTCAACGCTTCGGCTACCGCGAGCAACATCGCGGTATGGCCGTCATGGCCGCACGCATGCATGACTCCCGGATCTTGCGACTTGTAATCGACTTCGTTCTCTTCCTGGAGCGGAAGCGCATCCATGTCGGCCCGGACCAGTACCGTCTTCCCCGGAGCGCCCCCTCGCAACAATCCGATGACACCGGTCTCGGCCACTCCGGACCGCACGTCGATGCCGAGGGACTGAAGACGTTGTGCGACGATGCCGGCGGTCCGGGTTTCATGATATCCCAGCTCAGGGTGAGCATGAAAGTCGCGACGAGTTGCAGTAAGGGCAGGTCGCAGGGATTCAATATCGGGGTCGAGGTGTAAGTTCATTGTTCTCTTTCCTTCCAAGGGCTGAGATTCTCATTCTCTGCGCCACAACCAACTTCACCCGGTCTCCCCGGGCTCGCCTCTGCTTCCTTCATCACGCGGATATTCTCCGCCATCAGAGGGATTTCCTGTTTAATCAAAACGTAGTTAACCACCACAGCAACGAGAGCCATCCCCAAGTGGATAAGAGGCGGCACGTGTCCGGTGTCCACGGCGCCCCCCAGGACGAAGGTTGCGCCGATTGTCGCCATGCCACACAGGATCCAGGGGAAGAGTCGCTTCTTGAACGCGCGGGTGCGGTCCCACAGGCTCTGATCCACCGCTTCTTCGTGGAAGAGCTTCTTGATGTACGACCCAGTGCCGAGGAAGTAGAAGATCGTGGTGGAATGAGCAAACAACACCAGGACGGTCGCGAGGATTCCCAGTAGAAAGTGGGACTCCTTGTGTGCCACCCAACCTAAACGGTGCGCCAAACCGGCGGCGAGGGTGGCAAGCAAACTCAGGAAGGCGATGACGTTCACCAGGACCAGTAACAGAACCATGGGAAACTCCGGAGCGGCCGCGAATCGGAGATCCGCCTTTCTTCGCGGTCTCGTCGAGTATACGGTATACCGGGCCGGTTGACAACTTGCGTTTGCCATTTTTGCAGCCACTCGCTAAAATGGCCATCAAGGAGGTTCACCGCGCTCGTGCGGTCACGCCTCTCGACTCGAACTCGCAGAGTTCGCAAGGAGTGGATCGCCGATCTTTCCCGGATTCAGCTTCCCCCAATTATACGTCATCACCGACACCGCACCTCGTTCCGGGTCCGAGCAGGTCCGCACCCACGAAGAGATCGTGCGTGCCGCCATCGAGGCAGGCGCCCGGATTGTGCAGATCCGAGACAAGTCCTCCGACACTCGGAGTCTGATAAAGGAGGTCGAACGGTGCGTCGGGGTGGTCGAGGCGGTCCATGGGATCCTGTTTGTGAACGACCGTGTCGACGTGGCGCTGGCCGCGGGGGCTCACGGCGTACATCTTGGGGACGAGGACATGTCCGTTGGCAAGGCCAGGGAATTGGCGGGCGACGGGAGGCTGATCGGCGCGTCGGCGGCGACCCTCGAGGAGGCGAAAGCGGCAATTGCTGCGGGGGCAGACTATGTCAGCGTCGGAGCGATCTTCGCGACGAAAACAAAGCTGGACGCTGGAGAACCGGTTGGCTGTGAACGAC
>JACQGJ010000680.1 GCA_016199605.1 Armatimonadota bacterium
AAGCGGCGCCATTGAGATCGAGGTTCTCTCCGAGAGACTCGAGTGATTCGCCTTTGGCGAGCAGAAATCTCATGGCGCTGACATCCCCATAGTAAGCGCACCATTGAATCAGAGAGACCTCGTTGCTGTCCTTTGAGGTAGCGGGATGACCGTCTGACACATGGTCGAACACCAAGTCGGTGCGACCGTCTGCGATTCGGTCAAGCATAGCTCGTTCTCCATGTCTCTTGTGACGTACAGAGTTCAGTCGCCGAGGGTAATCGAAAGCCGTTCGACTAACGACAACCCCCCGTTTGCCGGTAGATCTGATGAGAACCAGAGATCCCCGCCATCAACTGTAGCGACTGGTCAGGTTGCGGCCAGTCGCCGCAGAGCCTCCTTCGCCAGGGCTTCGGCTCTACCCCGGTAGAAATCCTTTGAGATTCTTCGAGAGGCTTGGAACCACTCAAGAACCGCGAGAGGTCCAGCGTCGAGAGGTTCGCCCAGTTTTGAGCGAAGGCGCCGAACATCTCTTTCATTGCGCTCAAGTTGATCCATCTCGGGCGTTCGCCAGAACCTCCCCATTGGGTGTTCGGAACTGTAATCGGCGAGGTACCTGGACCATCCACCCGTCGCAAGTTTCCGGAACTCGATTGTCAGCCGACGACGAAAGTCTGCCTCGATCGCTTCCAAGGATGAATACAGCTTGTCCGTTCTGCTCATTGGGTGGTGATGGGGACCTAACGATAAAGCTGCAGCTACAGATTCGGCCTACTCGGTATGACACATACCCCACGCCACATGATGGAAATCCTCCACATGAATGAAGTCCCCCGTCAAAAGTGCCTCATCCAATATGAGCAAAATGAAAACGGACGTAGGTTCTGCCTCACCAACGCGGTAGCCCTGCCATCTTGAACGAACAATAAAGCGTTCACAACGGAGAAGACGGAAACTGAACGGCTCTCCAATCTTCATCTGATACTCGAACGGCTTGTCCAACTCCACCACAAACCAGTCGTCAATTCCGCGCTCGGTCCCCAACTGACGCGTGACAGTGCCACTGCGAGGCAACAATGGCGCGAAGTTCTCATTCTGGTCGAAATACTCAACCCTGACTCGTGTGCCTATGATAGACTTAGTCGTGGTCATGCCGAACTCTTGGCTAAGCGCCACCGATGCTGTATATTCCAATCACAGCGGCGATTCTAACGCTGGCGCCGCGGCTTGTCAACATAGCCCGATGCTTCCGTGCTGGTTACAAGCCGTGATGTAATCTTCGTGCGGGAAGCTGGAACAGAACACCATGGGAATTCACCGCGAATCCACAATATGCAGTGGCTACATGAACCCGGCGCGTTGGTACGGCGTTGGGAATGTGACGTATGACTGGTTTGTGGAGGACGGACGCATGGCCCCATGGGAGGGAAAACATGGATCACATCGACCGCGTTCGACGAGCGATTGAGTTCGCATCGCCGGACAGAGTCCCGATTGAGTTGGTGGACGTGCCGTACGTATATGATGCATACGGCACCTTGAATCCTGCCGAGGTCCGCACACCTGCTGGCGCGGAAGACTTTGATTCGATGCAGGCCACGTACCACTGGACGTTCACTGAGGTGGGAACGAACGAGGCAGGCGAGAGGCTGCGACGCGAGGAATGGGGGTGTTTGCAGCGAGTGCCCGCTGACACTTCTTCCGCGTATGCCGTTCTTGAGCGTCCACTCAAGGAGCCCGGTTCTCTGGCAGTCTACTCGTTTCCTGATCCGAAGGCCGCCGACGGCTACTTCGAGCGGATACAGCAAGTCTACATGGACCGATATGCAGACAGATTTCTCTGCGGCTACATCGATCCCGGTCCTTTTCTGGTGGCGTTCAATCTCATGGGCTACGACGGATTGCTGACGCGCCTTCACGACAATCTGGACGAAGTGAAGCTGGTCCTCCACAAGATCGTTGACTATCAGATTGAGGTCGCCAGGAAGTGGAAAGACGCGGGCGCCCATGCAGTGTGTGTCATCGATGAGTTTGCCGGAACCGGTGGGTTGATGCTCTCTCCCTCCCTCTGGCGGCAGCATTTCAAAGCGGAGTTCCTCCGGCTCTTCGAGGCGATTCGTTCGCTTGGACTGTATGCCGGTTGTTTGCTCGACGGAGACATTTCCGCGATTCTCGAAGATGTGAGAGATCTCCAACTGGACTTCCTCGACCTCCGCCAGCCCCATGCGGTAGGGATTGACCGATGGGCGGAGGCCTTCGGTGGAAAAGTGTGCATGAAGTCCTCGGTAGACATGATGACCACTCTTGCCTCCGGCACGGCCCGAGAGGTAGAGGTGGAAGCAGAGAAACTGCGTCATGCGTTGGGTACAGACCGAGGAGGGTTCATGGGCCTGGTCTTGCGCTGGCATCGGCCTTCGTATCCGGAGGCAAATGTGAAGGCCAGTCTGCGTGGGTTTCTCTCAACAAACCCTTGACAGGGGCATCACCGGGTCTATAATTCGATTGCTTAGCGCATTAAGGCCCGTGGACGAGAGGTCCGGGGTCGATAGTCGGGAGGGAGGGGAATCGCAAATGCGTCAGATGCGCTGCCCCAACTGCCAGGCGATAAACTACGAGGGACATATCACTTTCCCGATCTGTCACAGGTGTCATGAGAACCTGCAGAAGTGTCGTCATTGCCGAAATTTTCCCGGCGAGGGGATCCGCTGTCGCTATTTGCCTGACTGGACACTTCCGGAGGGCGACCAGATTGTGGAGTGTGACTACCGCGAGTCACTCCTGTATGAGGGCAAGCCCCAGCGTCTGCGGTATAGCCGTCCGCTGCAATCGGTCATGGTCTTGTCGGTGATCGTTTGCAGCATCATCGTGATCCTGACTACCGTAGTGCCGATGCTGAGTGGGCCTGCCGACCAACCGACCGCTCTCTCGCTGACCGGATCAGCCCCTGGGGAGGTCAATCTTGAGCGGCAGGTTTCTGTTGCCCTGGAGGTTACAAACGAGAACACGACCGATTCTGGCGACTACAGGATTCGTCTGGACGAGTCGGTATTCGATCACTTCAAGGTGGAGTACATTTTCCCAATTCCGAGCCGCCCGGTGATGATTCAGAACAAGGCGCGTTACTATTATTTCGGCGGACTCAGTGCGAAACGGAAGTCCCGCCTGCGGTTCCATCTCCGTGGTGTCCGTGGGGGCAAAGGTGTCTTTGAGGCGACCCTCTACAGCATGGAAGGAGTTATCAACGGTTCCTTCAGGCAGGAGATCGCGGTTCGGAAAGGCGACGGTCGGAGATCCCGATAGGGACAGTGAGGAGGATTTGTGATGGCTCTCGAAGATAAAATGATGGCAGTGGCGATCCGCAGGACTCTCGCACGAAAATCGGTGGACCTGTCCGACTTGCAGATCAGTTGCTCTCGAGGCATTGTGACTCTGGGAGGTGCGATCAAAGAGCCCCGGGAGTTCAGAGGACACCTTGACATGAAAGACGAGATGTCCTCCATTCTTGAACTGATCCGCAGGATACCGGGGGTGAGAGACGTCGTCAACACGACGCGGTTGCAGGAAGCCAGTTCCTGGAGAGCGAAAAGGTAAGCCGGTTTCGGGGATTGGCTCGCAACTTGTCCGTTGTGGCACTCCGTAGGTCTTCGCGTAGAAAGAAGAGGCGCAAAGCCTCTTTTCACTCCAGGAACACTTGTGTTAAAATGACCCGGTACAAAAACCAGCGACTCTGATGCCAAAGCGAAGCGGCACATTATTCGTCATATCTGGGCCGGCCGGTGTGGGAAAAGATACGCTTCTGGAACGGGTGTTGCCTCAAATCCCCGGATTGCGGAAGTCCGTATCAGCCACAACGCGACCTCCCCTCAACCAGCTTCACGGCGAAGCTTATTTCTTTGTTTCCCCGGCGGAATTCCAACAACTGGTGGCAGAGGGGGCGTTGCTCGAACAAGCCGAAGTTCACGGCCACTGGTATGGCACGCCAGCGAAATGGGTTCAGGAACAACTCGCTTCCGGTCGTGATGTTATCCTGAATATCGACGTTCAGGGCGGCCTGGCCATTCGTGAGAAGTGCACCAATGCCTTTCTCATTTTCATCGATCCGCCGTCCCTGACAGAACTTGAGAAGCGCCTGCGGGCCCGGGGGCGAGATACCGAAGCGGAGATCCAACGGCGGCTTCAGAACGCGGAAGGGGAAATCGATGCTTCGCGGGAATACGACTTCCTCATCACCAACGATGACTTGGAGGAGGCCGCAGAAGATCTGAAAGCCGTGATCGAGAGCACGCGGGCCGACGCCCCCGGGACTATCGTGTTAGGTGTCTGAACCACGTGGCTCTGTTCCTGTAACGCACGCTCACGACGGAAGTGTTCCCCATGTCAGACCTGACCAACAAGACCATCGTCCTCGGGGTCACGGGGGGCATTGCCGCCTACAAAGCCGCGGAGCTCGCCTCGTCGCTGGTGCAACGGGGCGCCGCGGTCAACGTTGTCATGACGCAAAATGCGACGAGGTTCGTCCAACCGCTGACCTTCGCGGCTTTGACGGGGCGACCGGTGCATGTCGACATGTTTGACCCCGCCGCAGCCAGCCAGTACGAGCACCTCTCGGCCGCGCAAAAAGCAGACCTGTTGCTGATCGCGCCGGCCACAGCGAATGTCATTGCAAAGATCGCTGCGGGGCTTGCCGACGACTTGCTGACCGCGATGGTGTTGGCTTGTGAAGCGCCGCTGTTGATCGCCCCGGCCATGAATTCCCGGATGTGGGGGAACGCTGCAACTGCTGCCAACATACAGACCCTTCAGGACCGGGGCGTCCGCATCGTGGGCCCAGAGCCCGGGAGGCTTGCTTGCGGCGACGTAGGCCCCGGCCGGCTGGCCTCTCTGGAGATACTGCTGGGAGCCATTGAGGAGACCCTTGCTGACAAGCGTGATCTGCACGGAGTGAGGATCCTGGTAACCGTGGGAGCGACCCGTGAACCCTTGGATCCAGTTCGGTTCCTCTCGAATCGCTCCTCGGGCAGAATGGGGTTTGCCCTCGCTGAGGCCGCGCGCGACCGCGGGGCAGAGGTCACCATTCTGCGCGGCGCGACGGCAACCGACACCCCCTCGGGTGTCGAGGTCCTCCCTGCCGAAACCGCAGAGGAGATGAGCAACCATGCCGTTGAGCTCTTTGACCGGATGGAGGTCGTAATAGGCGCCGCGGCGATCGCCGATTTTCGTCCAGCACGGGCCGCTGAACAGAAAATCAAGAAGGGTGATGAGGAGACCCTCACGCTTCAACTGGAAAGAACCCCAGACCTCCTTGCCGGCTTAGGCAAAGCAAAGCAAGACCAGTTGCTGGTCGGCTTTGCCGCAGAGACGGTGGAGGTCGTCGAGAACGCGAAGCAGAAACTGCAACGCAAGAATCTCGACCTCATCGTAGCCAACGATATCACGGCGGAGGGCGCCGGTTTTGGGGGCGAGACGAACATCGTCACGCTTATCCCGAGGACGGGTCTGCCCGTCTCCCTGCCATTGATGAGCAAGCGACAAGTGGCAGAGAAGATCCTCGATGAAGTATCGAGAATGCTGAAAGAAAGACGAAGCGCCCTGAGTCCACATACAGGGCAAGAGGAGGCTTGAGTTTGTCTCGGAGATACTTGTTCACGTCGGAGTCAGTCACAGAGGGTCATCCGGATAAGGTCGCCGATCGGATAAGTGACGCTGTGCTCGATGAGTTGCTGAGCCAGGATCCCCTATCGAGGGTCGCCTGTGAAACTCTGTGTGCGGCGGAGTTTGTGATCGTAGCGGGGGAGATAACGAGCCGTGGAACTCTCAACGTCCCCTCGTTGGTCCGGCACTGCCTGGACGATATCGGATACACGTCGGAAGCCTTGGGCTTCGTGTATCCGAGGGGTGGTGTCATTACTGCTCTTCAACGCCAGTCGCCGGACATTGCGCAGGGAGTCGATGTCGGGGGTGCCGGGGACCAGGGGATGATGTTCGGATATGCAACCGATGAGACTCCGGAGCTAATGCCCGCCCCGATCGTGCTTGCGCACAACTTGTCCAGGAAGCTGGCCGAGGCTCGTCACACTGGACAACTGCCGTATCTCCGTCCCGACGGCAAGTCTCAAGCCACGGTGGAATATGAAGACGGCCGCCCCGTGAGGGTTGATAAAGTCCTCCTATCCAGTCATCACCAGGCTGGTATCAGTCAGGCTCAGATCCGCGAGGACCTCATCAATCTGGTAATCCGACCCACTCTCCCCGAAGCCTGGCTCGATGACAGGACGAAAATTCTCGTGAATCCAACGGGTTCCTTCGAGCACGGAGGCCCGGCGGCAGACACAGGACTGACCGGTCGAAAGATCATCGTCGACACCTATGGCGGGATGGGCCGTCACGGAGGAGGAGCTTTTTCCGGTAAGGATCCCACGAAAGTGGATCGTTCTGCAGCCTACATGATGCGTTACATCGCGAAGAACATCGTCTCTGCGGGACTGGCTCGCCGCGTTGAAGTTCAAGTGGCCTATGCAATCGGGGAGCGAGAACCCATGTCCGTCAACGTGAACACGTTCAGCACCGGGGAAGTCGACGAGGGGATTCTCGCAGACCTTATCCCGCAGGTTTTTGAGCTGACTCCCGGGGGAATCATCGAGCATTTGGATCTCCGACGTCCAATCTACCAGAAGACTGCGGCTTACGGACACTTCGGCCAGGCAGGCCCGGATTTCAGCTGGGAAGCTACTGACAAAGTTGGCGCCCTCAAAGCGGCGGCCTCTTAGCCCGGGACTGAACAGAAAACAACTGGCACACGAATGCCTTTCCGGCAATTTGCAACCGTTTACGTCGATTCACCGGCGGTGCTCCTCGACAAATCGCTGACCTATGAAGTGCCCCCTCGACTTCAGGAATCGGTTAGCCTTGGCTCGTACGTTCTGGTGCCGCTGAGAAACGATTGCGTGCCTGGGTTCGTCGTCTCGCTATCAGAGAAGTCGGACGTAGAGAGCGCGAAACCGATCAGTGATCTGCTTGCCGATATCCCCTTTTTCAACAGGGAATTGCTTCGCCTGGCAACCTGGATCGCGAAGTATTACCATTCCTCCATGGTGGACGCCCTCCGGTGTTTGATTCCCGGAGGCCTCCGACAGAGGGTCGACCGATTCTATGCAATTGCCGCGCCCGCCGAAACCGAGGCATATCTTGCCGCCTCCCCTCGCCGTTCTCCCGCTCGGACAGCGATCTTGCGATTGCTTCTGAGCTCAACCAAGCCTCTCACGCTTGCCGACATCAAAGAACAGACCGAACTTACCAGGGCTCAGCCCGTACTGAAGGATCTCATCAAAAAAGGATGGGTGTCACAGGAAACGCGAACGGTTCAGAGCGGTATGAATCGGAGATATCTGAAGGCAGTGCAGATCGCCCCCGATGAAAGGCCGCGATCCCTCGACGACCGTGAGAAGAAAGTCTACGAGGCCGTGCAAGCCGCCGGAGGCAGGCTGGAACTGAAGGTGATGAGACAGCAAGGGCTTTCTCCAGCCGCCATCAAGAGATTACTTGCCCAAGGTCTCTTGCTCGACACTGAAATTGCCTCCTTGCGAACGCCGGCATCGCTCCAGGCAGGAACGGAGACCTCTCACATCCTGACTGATGAACAGGAACAGGCGATCGCAACGATATGCGAACAAATGAAAAGTGCGCAAGACCAACGCTCCGGTCCAATCGGACAGAAGACTGCGCCCATGCCCTGCCTCCTCCACGGCATCACCGCGTCAGGAAAGACGGAAGTCTACTTGCGGGCTATCGAGAGGTGTCTGCATCTGGGGAGGCAGGCGATTGTCCTGGTCCCCGAGATCGCTTTGACTGAGCAGACCCTGGGTCTGTTTCGTCGACGGTTCGGAGATCAAGTTGCCGTGTTCCACAGCGCCCTTTCCCAAGGAGAACGATTCGATGAATGGGATCGAGCTCGTCGAGGGGAGGCGCGGATCGTCGTGGGCGCCCGCTCCGCCGTCTTCGCCCCGCTCCAGAACGTCGGGTTGATTGTCATCGATGAAGAACATGACGCGTCCTACAAACAGGAGAACTCACCACGCTACCATGCTCGTGATGCCGCGTTGCGGAGGGCGGAAATTGAAGGCTCGATGGTGGTCCTGGGGAGCGCGACTCCATCGCCTGAGTCTTACCGTCGCGCGGACACGAGCAAGTACCGACTTGTCCGGATGACACGCCGCGTTGCTTCCAGGTCGCTGCCCACCGTCGAGATCGTGGACCTCCGCCAAGCGCAGAAAGAGTTGAAGCAGTTCCCGGTACTGAGTCCGCAGTTGCGGCAGGCCCTCGACGAGCGTCTACTACGGAACGAACAGACTATTCTATTCCTGAATCGACGAGGGTTCTGCTCCGTAATTCAGTGTCACTCCTGTGGTCGGGTCGAAAGTTGTCCGCGGTGCTCCGTCGCGCTCACTTACCATCAAAACGCCCGTCTGCTGCGGTGCCACCACTGCAACTCCGCTCGCTCTGCCCCTACCTTGTGCGCGAACTGCGGCGCCCCTCTCACGAGCTACCTTGGCGTCGGAACGCAAAGGGTGGAGGCGGAAGTCGCGGAGCTTTTCCCGGGTGCTCGCCTTCTACGCATGGATCGCGACACGACAACGCGCAAAGGCTCCCACGTCGCGATGCTTGGCGCCTTCCGTCTGCTTGACGCGGACGTCCTCATTGGCACTCAGATGGTCGCCAAGGGACTCGACTTCCCGAAGGTGACTCTCGTAGGGGTCGTGCTTGCCGACACCGCCCTGCATGTCCCGGACTTCCGCGCCGCTGAGCGAACCTTCCAACTACTTGCTCAAGTGAGTGGTCGTGCGGGCCGAGGAGAGGATCCTGGTCATGTCATCATTCAAACGTATCAGCCTGACAACTACGCCATCATGAACGCCGCGAGGCTTGACTATGCCGGCTTCTGGAAACATGAGCTGCGCCTCCGGCGTGAGCTTCCGTACCCACCTTTTACTCACCTCGTCAATATCGTCAGCGCCTCTCCAGTCGAATGCGAGGCGCGGTCCAAAGCTCAGGCTGTGAAAGAGGCGCTAATGGGGGAGATCCAAAAACAGGGAGGCACACAGTTGATTGGTCCGGCTCCCTGTCCGCTGGCACAGGTCAAGGATCAGTTTCGCTGGCACCTGTTGCTTAGAGATAGAAGCAAGCCGCGTCTGCATCAAGTCCTGGAAAGAACCCTCGACCAATGGAGTCCGTCGCAGCGCCAGGGATTGACGATTGACGTGGATCCGATGGCTCTGATGTGAGAGGACCTGGGGGCTTCCAGAGACGAGAGGGGCGGCTCACAGTCCGACGGAACCCGAGTGGATCGAGATCCGAATAACCGCTTCTCCTCCCAAACAATGAACCTCCGCTGTCTCCGCAATGTGATAATGTCTGGTTTTAGCAAGATAGAAATGTCCGGTATCCT
>JACQGJ010000681.1 GCA_016199605.1 Armatimonadota bacterium
CAGTTGATCAAGATAGTCTTCCTTTTGAGAGCGGGTTAAATTTTCATAATGATCCTCTATGGACGGTTTGGGGTTCAACCGGGTCTGCAGGGTGTAAAAATTGGTCATATAGGATTGATTGATATGGACCTCATCGACCGTCGCCAGGATCTTTTCTTTCCGCCTCACCCACCCCAGGTACTTTTGCCCCATCTGGCTGACCCTTTGGAACAGGCCAGGTAATCAGCCATTGGGATCAGCGGCTTACGCGAGGTGAACTTGACGTAGTCAATCCATGCTTTCCCTGGGGACACCTCGGCCTGCGTCTGAATCGCCATTTCCGCAATCCTGAACTGCTTCTTCAACGGAGCGACGTAGACGTGCCATCTCCCATCATCTTCCACCTGGTGCAAGGGCAGCAGCGTCTCATACTCTTGCGGCCTTCCACCTGCCTCGCTTCCGATCCACACGAAGTAGTCTCCGGAGGGGGCGAGGTTCTCCGCTCGATACCGAAGGGCGACATAGCGTGCCTCGGACAGGTCGAGAGGCTGCTCGAACCGCTTCGACCACTTCATCCCCTTTCCGGCAGAGGACACGGTCATCAAGGCTGCCCCCTCGTCGTCCACGATTGTTGCGGCTTCCTCGGGGTTGTCCAGCCAGGAGGTGTGCGGCTGCCACTCGCTTGCCTTGTCGAAACTCTCCACGATGGAAACCTCCTGAACAGGAGGTTGTGGATAAAGGTCTGTTTCGGCTGGCGGATCTTCCCGGAAACTCAGTGACTCGATCCGCAGCGAGGCGGGCGCCTTGTCGCCTGCCTGCACGTGTACCGCGAGTCCCGTGACGTGTCCAGAGGCATCAGTCTGCTCGAGGTCGATCGATAGCGTGTGCCATTGCCCATCGTTCTTCAGAAGAGACAGCGGGGCCAGCGAGTGGCCTCCCGGCTTCGCATCGAAGACCCAGAAAAGGTAGTCACTGGAGAGCGCAACATCGACCGCGCGGTAACGCACGACGAGATACCCGGAGGCCATCAAATGATCCGGCACCCGGACCAGTCTCCACTTCATTCCTGTGCGTGGCTCGTTGACTTGGAACTCAGCGGACGCGCCACGCGCCTGGCTCACGGGTCTTTCCGCGGGATTGGGCAGCCACCCGGGCTCTGCTTGCCAGCCGCCCAACTTGGAGAAATCAACCGTCGTGTCGAACTGCGCATACGAGGTGAGACACAACGCGGAGAGGATTATACTCGTTAAGGTCGAAAACACACCTTTCCTGTTGTGAGACAGTTGCACTGTCGAACCTAATCCGACGGCCGGGTTCGACAGTGCAACTGTCTCACAACAGAGGATTCTGCTCCTTAACGAGTATAACAGAATGGCTACGTTGCGCATCGGGACCCCTTGAGGTGTTTGCGAGGTATTGTACACGATCGTCACATTCCAAACAAATGAGTTCCGACTTGCGCCGTCAGAGCAGCGCGCGGGAAATTCTGCCACACGCCTGTCCTTCCTCAGGCTTTCCTGTGTTACAATCACGCTCGACTGTCCGACCGCGTCCGAGCGCAATCAATGGTTGAGGTAATCCGCTGGATGATGATCTCCGGCACTCCATTGTTCCACCTATCTGCCGTCTCCAAATCCTTCGGCGGTGTTCCAGTCCTCAACGCCGTTGACTTCGATCTTTTCCCCGGCGAGGTCCACACCCTCATGGGAGAAAACGGAGCGGGGAAGTCCACCCTCACCAAGATTCTTGGCGGGATTCATCAGCCCGATTCGGGCCAAATCCTCCTGGACGGAAAGCCGGTAGACATACCTTCTCCTCACGTCGCCCAGCAAGTTGGCATCGCGCTCATGCACCAGGAGCCCCTTAACTTCCCCGACCTTGACGTTGCCGAGAATATCTTCATGGGTCGAGGAGAACACCGCGGCCCGCTGCGATTGAGGAACTGGACTGCCATGTACGCCGAAGCGCGCGAGCTGCTGGCCTCCATGGGTCTGGACCTCGACCCGCGGGCGAAACTTCGCGGGCTTTCCCTGGCCGCACAGCAGATGGTAGAGATGGCGGGGGCGCTGTCACAGAAAGCTCGGGTTCTGCTGATGGATGAACCCACCGCGGCGCTGACGCCTCAAGAGGTGCGTGAGCTTTTCCTCATCATCAACCGGCTGAAGGGGCAAGGCGTCGCCCTCGTCTTCATCAGTCATCGCCTGGGAGAGGTCCTCGAGATTTCCGACCGGATCACAGTGTTGCGCGACGGCGAGCTTGTCGGCACTCGACTCAAGTCGGAGACCTCGAAGGACGAGATTCTCAAGATGATGGTCGGGCGGCCGCTCAGCGCGCTGTTTGAAAAGGACCGAACCACGATCGGCGCTCCACTGCTGAGAGTGGTGAACCTGTCCCGTCGAGGTCGCTTTTCGGATATCTCCTTTGAAGTCCACGGCGGCGAGATCGTGGGCCTGGCGGGCCTTGTCGGAGCGGGGCGCACCGAGGTCGCCCAGTCGATCTTCGGCCTCAGTCCGCCGGAGAGCGGCGCGGTCTGGGTTGCAGGAAAGGAAGCTCGCCTCCGTTCACCCGGACAAGCCCTTGGTCTTGGGTTGGCTTACGTTCCCGAGGACCGCCAACAACACGGCTTGTTGCTGCCCTTCGCGGTGTTCAGCAATATCTCCCTGCCGGTTCTCAGGCGACTCTCTCCGAAAGGATGGCTGCGCCCAGGGGTCGAGCGGGAGCAGGCGGAGAAATGCCGGGCGGATCTCGACATTCACCTGCGGGATGTCGATCAGCCTGCGCGTGAGCTGTCGGGGGGCAATCAGCAGAAGGTGGTGCTCTCCAAGTGGCTGTTGACTGACCCGCGCGTCCTCATTCTCGATGAACCTACGCGAGGGATCGACATCGGCGCCAAGGCCGAGGTGCATCGCCTGATGTCGCAACTGGCGCAGCAAGGCAAGGCGATCCTGATGATCTCCTCAGACCTTCCCGAGATCCTCGCGATGAGCGACCGGATTCTCGTGATGCGTGAAGGCCGTTTGACGGGCGAGTTTGAGCGAAGCGAGGCAACGCAGGAGAGGATCATGGCAGCCGCGACGGGACAGAGCTTGCCTCGAAAAGGCATGGGCGGAGGGCGGGAGGACGGGCCAGTCGGACAGAGCCGCGGTCCCTGCCTCACTTCTCCCACTCTCTCCTTCGGTAACTCCCGGTGGTTCCGCTTCCGCGAGATCGGCATCGCGTTCGTGGTTGCCCTTGTCGTCTTGCTTGCTACTCTGACTGAGCCGCGGTTCCTGTCTCCGGAGAATATCCGCAACATCCTCCTCTACATCCCTCTGATCACGGTCGTTGCGATGGCGGAGATGATGGTCCTTATCAGCCGCAATATCGATCTCTCGGTGGGATCCGTTCTCGGCTTCAGCGCGATCGTGGTGGGGAACGCTTTCATCCGGGCCCCCGAGCTCTCACTGTGGCTGGCGGCGCTCTTGTCGGTGTGTATCGGCGGCGCCCTGGGAGCGGTGAACGGGGCGCTCGTGACATGGATGCGCGTGCCGGCGATCATTGCGACCCTGGGAACGCTCAGCGCCTACCGGGGCCTCGTCTTCATCGTCAGCGGAGGCAGGCAAGTCGACCCCAACGACATCCCTCCCGACCTGATTCGTCTGTCTCAAACCTCACCCCTGGGTGTTCCGTGGATTGTGCTCTTCGCGGCCATCGTCGCCGCGATGACCTTTGTCTTCCTGCGCTACACTCCCACGGGACGGCAAATCTACGCCGTGGGAAGCAATCCCCTTGCGGCGAGGCTTCGCGGGCTTGCAGTCGACCGCGTGGTGTTCCTTGTCTTCATGCTCTCGGGAGCTGCCGCCGGTCTGGCCGGGTTTATGTACGCGTCTCGGTTCGGCTATGTGAATCCCGGAGACACCGGCGTTGGTTTCGAGCTTGTAGTCATCTCCGCTGCCATCCTGGGGGGCACGAACGTCTTTGGCGGCTCAGGCTCGGTAATGGGAACCCTTCTTGGCGGTCTCCTGCTCGGGGTCATCAACGTGGCCCTTGCGGTGCTGCACATTTCCGCCTTCTGGCAACTGGCGACCTACGGCATCGCGATCCTGACAGCGGTGACGGTGGACACGGGCATCCAACGGAGGATGGGGCGTTGACTGGCAGAACTCAAGGAGGATCGGAAAGGGTGACGACGAGTTCGACAGGTGGAGCACGGAGGAAAGTGGTCGGTCTGTTGACCCGACGAGAAGCGGTCACCGTCCTGCTGCTTGTCGCGGCCGTTCTCTTCAGCGCCAGACTCTCTCCCCATTTCCTTGACCTTGCCTTCCTTCTCGATTCCACCTCCCTCTACATGGAGGTCGGCCTGATGGCCCTGGCGATGACCTTCGTCATCATCAGCGGCAACATTGATCTCTCGGTCGCGTCCGGGCTGGCGCTGGTCGGCGTTGGCGCGGCGGTTCTTCATTCCAGGGCCGGTCTCCCCATGGGATGGGTGATTGTCCTGTCTCTGGCTTTGGGCGCTCTGCTCGGACTGTTCAATGGTCTGCTGATCACACGCATGAGGTTGCCGTCCTTGACGGTTACTCTGGGCACCCTCGCCTTGTACCGGGGTATCGCGCAGATTCTCCTCGGCGACCACTCGCTCGGGAAGTTCCCCGAATGGTTTGTCGGCATCGACTACCGGCGCATCGGTGGTCTGGTTCCTGTGCCGCTCCTTCTTTTCTCGATGCTGGCAATCCTCCTCAGCCTGGTTCTGCACAGGACGGTCTTCGGCAGATGGACTTATGCCATCGGCACAAACGAAGCCGCCGCTCGGTTTTCAGGAATTCCTGTGGACAGGATCAAGGTTTTGATATATCTTCTCTCAGGTTTGATGATGGCGGCGGGGGGGTTGATGATGACCTCCCGGCTCACCGTGGCGCGGTTCGACATGGCCACGGGCCGTGAACTGGAGGTGATCACCGCCGTCGTTCTGGGTGGCACTGACATCTTCGGTGGCCGGGGCAGCGTCTTCGGGACGGTGGCCGCGTTGTTTCTCGTCGGAGTCCTAAGAACGGGGATGGGAGTGGCGAACATCAAGGCGGAAAGCCAACTCGCGGTCCTTGGTGCGCTTCTCCTAATTTCAGTCATCCTGTCCAACCTGTCCGGGAGGACGCAGCGATAGCAGAGGAGGGCTAACCCATGCGTGACAAAGTGTTGGGAGTCTTGTTGGGGCTGGCGGCAGGCGCGCTGATGATGACCTCATGCGCAAAAGCGCCTTTGAAGAAGACTCAGACTCAAGTCACCGGCGCGAAGTCGGTCAAGATCGTGTTCATCCCGAAGAACACGGGCAATCCCTATTTCGACTCACTCATCAACGGCTTCAAGAAGGCCAGTGAGGAACAGGGATGCGAGTTCAGCACTGTCGCTCCGGCCACTGCCGAGGCGACCTCGCAATTGCCGTTTATCAAAGAGCAGATGCAGCGGGGCGTCAACGTGCTTGCCATCTGTCCCAACAGCCCCGACGCTCTCAACCAGGTGTTCAAGGAGGCGAGAAGCAAAGGCATCATCGTCCTTACCGTAAACGCGGACCTCCCCGGCAATGAGGAGTATCGAGACGCCTGCGTCCTGCCCATGGATTTCAACCTCACCGGAAGAAGCCAGGTGGAGTTGATGGGGTCCTTGATCGACTACAAAGGAAAGATCGCCCTCCTCAGTGCGACCACCGACGCTCCCGATCAGAACTTCTGGATCAAAGGAATGAAAGAGGCGCTCAAGGAGCCGAAGTACCAAGGGATGAAGCTTGCCGAGATCGCCTATGGCAACGACGATCCTCAAAAGAGCCTGACCGAGTGCGAAGCGCTCTTAACCAAATACCCCGATCTTCGCGGCATCATTGCTCCCACCACCGTCGCGATTGCCGCGGCGGCGCAATGCGTCGAGACGGCAAAGAAGGCGCCCACGGTGCAGGTGACCGGCTTGGGAACTCCGAACCAGATGCGACGCTTCATCAAGAACGGGACAGTGACAGCCTTCGCTCTCTGGAGTCCGTACGACGAAGGCTACCTCTCCGCGTATCTCGCCGTCGGTCTGGCCACGAAGAAGATTGAGCCTGAGCCGGGTGGCCTCTTCTCAGTGCCCCGCCTTGGGGAGAGAAAGTTCGCAGAAAAGAACGTCGTTGTCACCGGCCCGCCGGTGGTGTTTACCAAACAGAATATCGAAGAATACCACTTCTGATTTGCTCGCCGAGGGAAAGACCTCAGCAAACAGGAGACCCAAAGGAGGACATAAGGTGAAAAAGCTGACCTGCACAACCATAGGAATGCTCTTGGTGTTCGCTGTCCTGGCAGTCGCCTCGACCGACGACAACAAGCTGACAAAGAAGGAAAGGAGGCAAGGCTGGAAGCTGCTCTTCGACGGGGAGGTCCTCGACGGGTGGAAGACGACTGGCAAGGCTGAAGGATGGGCCGTGGAGGAAGGCGCGATTGCCTGCACCGTAAAGGGAGGGGGTTATCTTTACACGGTGGAGGAGTACGAGAACTTCTCTCTCTCCATCGACTACAAGGTTGCTCCGGGAACCAACAGCGGGGTCTTCTTTCGCTGGTCGAATCTGGGAGACCCGGTCAACACCGGCATCGAAATGCAAGTGCTCGACTCACACGACAAGACCGAGCCGGACAACCACGACGACGGCGCCGTTTACGACATCCTCGCGCCAAGCAAGAACATGACCAAGCCCGCGGGAGAGTGGAACCGTGCGGTCCTCACCTGCAAGGACAGCCTCGTCACGATAGCCGTGAATGGGGAGAAGGTATGCGAGATGGACCTGAACCGATGGACCGAAGCGCACAAGAATCCCGACGGGTCCCGCAACAAATTCAACCTCGCCTACAAAGACCTCCCGCGTAAAGGACACATCGGATTGCAGGACCACGGCGGACGCGTGTGGTTCAAGAATGCCAAGATCAAGCCGCTCCGCGTGCGGTATCCATGATAAGGATGAAGTCAGAAGGATGAAGGATGAGCAAAGCCGCTTCAACTTTTTTCCGCCCTCATCCCTCATCCCATTCATCCCCTCATCCTTCCGCCTTCATCCTTCATCCTTCGATTACGGTTGTGTGATGTACCCCTCCGCGCTGCTGCCCTGAGCGCCTCGCCAAACTTTTTCGAGAGCGTCTATCCCGCGTAGCTGGTCTTGAAGAGAAAGCTCATGGCAAGGATGGAAGACTGCGCGTTCTCCACCACCCGCATCGCCGCTGAGAAGTACAGCCCGTCGGGGTAGGTGATGGTTTTGCTGGTGGGCATGATGAGGCTCCTGGGTGTGGGTGATGGTTGATGGTTGTGGGTTTTCGGTGTTGGGCTATGGTTCGGGAAGCTCCTTCGCGAACGCCACACTTCAGGCGCCACCAAAGCCGAAGCGAGGAACCAGCGGAGGCTCTTGGCGGTCGCTTGCAGGCGATTGTTAGGGATAGGAACTGATAGGGACTCTGTCCAAGGGATTTTGCATTCTCCTTTCTTGAGCCAGGGAAAACCAAGTCCGACCCCGGTTTTGATGCGCTGTGAAGGAGCCGACGCCCGCGGGTAGCTCGTCTTGACCACGGTTAGCGATCCTTGCCAACATACCGACCTTTCGGCACCGGCCCAACTGGATCTTGATTTGCTACCGGGGGATGTGGTTCCGAAAAAGCCAGTTTGAGGGGACTACTCAGGCTCGTCCCTCCCTCTGACCCGCTGCTGATAGGGAGTTCAGCTTTCGCCACGGCCGGGCCGACACGAAGAGTATGGTCAGTATCGAACGCGAACTTAAACACAAGATCGTCATTATTTCCCAGATGTCGGCCATGCGGATATACGTCGCGGTATATTGCATTGATAATCCAGGGGGCACGGTGACTTGTCTGCTGCGAGTGGAGCAGAAGAATGTATGTATTGGACTGCTCAATCTTGGCGACGTGGTTGAGGGCGACGTCTATCCACTGAAACTCGAGGCTGGCGTTGGTGGGCGCAATCGTTCCATGGGCGTAGATATCCCTAAGGAATTCGTCTCTTACTTCGACCTCGAGCGGGGCCTCGGGAGTGTTGTCATTCAGCTTGGCGACCCGCAAAGTCATGCTCTCAATCATGGGTGCGCTGGCAAGAAAGTACTGTGCCTGACCGGTCCCCTCGTATACCCAATACCACCCTGTGGAATCGGCATTGTAAACCTGCTGTCTTGGCGGGGTCGTAGTCACCGTAGCCTGATTTCTATTGTCTCTACTACAGGCTCCGACTGCAATCGCTAGCAGGAATATCAGGGTGGTGTTCCCGATTCTGCCCATGGGTACCTCCAGCCTTCCTTCAGTAATGCGCCCGAACAGTCTCTTTTAACCTGTAATCAACTATGTGCGGCAAAAGGCCGACCGACCACCGCTTTTCCGTGTGAATGTGAGGCGCTTTCAGTGTTGAAACCGCCTACCTGGCCGCTTGCGGGCCGCCAGGCTGAGGTTATCCAGCAATCCGGATAACCTCATGGATCAGTTATCCCTCGCGCTGCCGTGGGTGACGTGTCAGGTTGCGGTTCTCCGCACTATCCACCAACCTCTTACCCGCTCGTCCCTCCCGGCAAGTCCGTCGGCAGGCTGGGGGGGGGCGATGCGGTGGCTGCCGCGGCCGCTGTGGCGCGGGGGATGTTGTCGACGGCTTCCCACCGCGGGTCGCCCTCCGGCGTGTTTGTCTCCTCCATTGTGATTTTTGAGGGACTATCAATTGCTAACGGTAAGCCCAGACCCGCTTTTCTTCAGACCCAGGCAACCGGGAACCAGACGTAGGCCGCGGTGAAGCGCGCCGGAGCGACCGTTAGGCCAACCGGAATGGCCGTGAAGCGAACCGGGGTGGCCGTCAAGCCAACCGGCGTGGCCGTAAAGCCAACCGGCGTGGTCGTGAAGGTAACCGGAGCACACATGAAGCGCGCCGGAGTCGCCGTGAAACCAACCGGCGTGGCAGTGAACTCGCCGCCGACTCCCGGAAACCGGCTTTTTCGGTCGGGAACGTGAACTCAGGGGCGGCAGGTCACGAGGTGAGCGGAGTCACCACCCCTCGGGGGTCGCCGGCAACGTGAATGTGAGTGTCGTGCCTTCGCCAATCTGCGATTGTATCGAGATGCGCCCCCCGTAAGCGACGACCACCTGCCGCGCCATAAAAAGCCCCAGGCCGACGCCGGGCACTCGTCCCGTAACGCGGTCCTCCACCTGCACGAAGCCCTGAAAGACTCGCTCGAAGTATTCGTGTGGAATGCCCGGGCCGTTGTCGGTGATTGAGAACTCGAGCCAATCCGAGTCCTTCCGTTGGACCTCGACACGCACCACCACTTTGTCCTTGTCTGCGAACTTCACGGCGTTGTCCAGCAGCTTCCCCAGAACCAGCCGGACGTTCTCGGCGTTGGCGGCGACGTGCGAAGCCTCGGGGGCGATTGCCGTGGCGATCTCCTCCGTCTTGGAAGGATGAGCGCGACGCAGTTCTGCAATCGCAGATTCAACCACTTCCGCCACCTCCGTCCGTTCTGCCTCCGTTTCGATCTGCCGTGTGGTCAGGTCCTTGAATTCCAGGAGTTTCTGGACGATTTCTTCCAGACGCCGAAGCTCTTCCTGACACACTCCCAGGATTTCCTGATGGTCCTCGCGCAGCCGTTCGGGGGGTAGCCGCCTGCAGAGGTCGAGATACCCCCCCAGCACGGTGAGCGGGGTGCGCAGCTTGTGCGGGAGCATCATGAAGAAATCCGCCCGCACGTGTTGAGCGTGTCGTTGCGAGGTTACGTCTCGGACCGTCAGGACGGAGCTATGCAGTTCCCCGGTCGCGTCCAGCACGCGAGTGAGGCGGGCATCCATGAACAGCGGGGGACTCGTGTGCGGACGCGCGATTTCAAACGCGACAGTGCGATCCTGGATCGAACATAATTCCTCCCAGGAAACCGACAACTCGAAGAGTGCAAGCGCCTCCTGCAAGGGGGTGCCGGTCTGGGACTGCTGGGCCAGGTTCAGCAAACGGCAAGCCGCGTCGTTCGCAGTGACAATGCGCCAGTCTTCGCCGGTCGTTACGATGCCGTCACTCATTGCGGAGATGGCTGCGTCAAAGCGCTCACGTTCCGTGATGAGGGCGCGGGCAACCGCCAACTCCTGCCTGCGGTCGGCAAGAGCTTGCTGAAGCAGGATCACCCGTCCGCCGGCTTCCACCCGCGCTTTCAACTCCTCGCGGTCGAACGGTTTGGTCACGTAGTCGTCTGCTCCCGCCTGCAGACCGGTAATAATATCAGTCTTTTGTCCTCGCGCAGTCAGGAGAATGATGTAGGTCATCCTGGGAACCGGGGATTCGCGCAGCCTGCGGCAGATCTCCAGGCCGTCCATCCGCGGCATCATCCAATCGAGAATCACCAACTGAGGCGGGTCGGTCCCCTGCAGAGCCTCCCAGGCCTCGGCGCCATTGGCGGCAAGAACGACTTCATAACCCCAACTCGATAAAGTCACTTCCAGCAGCCGGCGATTGGTGACGTTGTCTTCTGCTATCAGAACTTTCACGAGGGACTGCCCTCCTTTGGCAAGGCCGCAAGCGCGCCTTTGAGTCGCTCAACGGCTGACTCCAGGACAGCAAAGCTCTGTTCCGCATGATCCATTTGGCCCTCGCGACCCACAGCCTCCAGTTGCAGTGCAAGCTCAAAAGACTCCGTTGCGCTGAGATTCCCCAGGATTCCCTTGAGCGAATGGGCCGCGCGTTGCAGCCCTTGCGAATCACGGCACGCGATGGAATCCCTTATCTCAGTGACCAACCTCGGGTAATCCTCCGTCTGGAACAACTCGACCATTTCCGCGGCCAACTGCAGGTTTCCATCGACGCGCGCCATCAAGCCCGCTCGGTCCAGAATTGGCGGCGGCCCACTCCGGTCAGTGCGCGTTTCTTCTGCAGACAGGTCGCGAGCGCGGACGGTTGTGTCGGGGCGGCGGCCCGGCGCTGTCACCCCGGCCTCCACGGTCTCGATCAACTCCCGCGCGTTCAGTGGTTTTGAGATGAAGCCATCCATCCCGGCTTCCAGAAAACGTTCCCTGTCCCCCAACATCGCGTGAGCGGTCATGGCAATGATCGAAAGGTGTGCTCCGGTTTCCCTTTCAATATCCCGGAGGGCGGCAGTGGCTTCCAGCCCATCCATTTCCGGCATTTGCACGTCCATCAGGATCAGGTCGAATTCCCGGCTTTTGGTCCCGCGCCCCTGGAACCCGGAGGGGTACAACGAAGCGATGACCTCCCGGCCATTCTCCGCAACGACCACCGAATGGCCCCGTTTTTCCAGCAGGCCAACGGCAAGTCTCCGATTCACGGAGTTGTCTTCGGCCAAGAGGATTCTCAGCGGACGCTCGGCTTTCCCGAGGTGTTGCTGATCGGTCTCTGGCGTTGTGTGCGGAACATCGAGGGCCGTCAGTATAGCGTCCAGGAGATCAGACTGCTTGACAGGCTTGGTCATGTAGGCGGCGACCCCCAGTTCCCGGCAGCGCGCCGCGTCGTCTTGCCTGTTCGCGGACGAAAGCATCATCAGCGTTGCGCGCGTCAGGAGGGGATCATGCTTGATGCGCTCTGCCAGGCCGAATCCGTCCATCTCGGGCATCATCGCATCAAGGAGCACCAAGGGAATGGGGGCGCCCTCGTCTCTGGCCTTCTCCAGGGCAGCCAGGGCCGCTTCGGCGCTGTCTACGCCTTTGGGGTTCATCCGCCAATTGGCGAGGACCTCCTCCAAGATCCGCCGGTTCGTCGCGTTGTCATCCACCACCAGGACGGGCAAGTCGCGGAGGTCCGGTGTCTTAACAGGGGACGAGGCCTCCGGAGCGGCCTGCTGGAGAGAGAACTGAGCGGTGAAGTGAAAAACACTCCCCTTTTGTTCCTCGCTCTCCACCCAGATTCTTCCCCCCATCAATCTAACTAACTGAGCCGAGATCGTCAGGCCCAGACCCGTGCCGCCATACTTCCGCGTGGTCGACGCGTCTACCTGCTCGAAGGCCTCAAAGATCAACTCCTGCTTTTCCGGGAGGATTCCGATGCCCGTATCTCTTACAGAGAAGTGCAGGGCGACCTGGTCAGGCTCCCTCGCCTCTGAAACGCGATCCCGGTTGTCTCCGTCGTCACCGTCGTTACTGAGCGGAGGAGGAGCGTAGACTCCGACCTCTACAAGGACCTCTCCCCTATCGGTGAATTTGATGGCGTTCCCAACCAGATTGACAATCACCTGGCGCAGCCGCATGGGATCCCCCACCAAGGCGTCCGGCACTTCTGATAAGACACGGCAGGCAAGCTCCAGACCCTTGGTGTGGGCGCGAAGAGCAAGGGCGTTCATCGTGTCGCCCAGACTGTCACGCAGACTGAAACCAATCGTCTCAAAGTCGAGTTTTCCGGCTTCGATCTTGGAGAAGTCAAGGATATCATTCAGCAGCGACAGCAGCGAGTCCGCGGAGTCCTTCACCA